>JBAYUL010000032.1:0-8009 GCA_041675105.1 Minisyncoccota bacterium | reverse complement strand
CGACGGCAATCCTTCCACAAAGAATACATAGCGCTTCGCGCGTGTGACGAATCCGACCTCCCTTGCTGTGATCGGCTCATCCGTCATATGAATGCACGAGATCTACGAGCGTTTTACGCTCCTTGTTCGAAAAGTATGTGAACGACACGTCATGGAATGCGTTGTGGTAAGCGAACGCACAGCCGCCGACGGTCCCCGAGTCTATCCTCAGATCAAGAATGACGTCGGGCTGTATCTCCGTTCGACACCATCTGCCGATCCGCTCGATCTGCGCCGCCGGAAAATGGACCGGAACGTAGAGCGTAAGCTTCGGAAGCGATTGCACGGCGTGTTTGAACTCGCGAATACGTTCGTACAGATTCTCGGCGGTGAATTGATCGAGTACACCGGCGCCCCATGCGGCGACAGCCACTGCGTGCCCAAGCGTCTCTCCGTCACTGTCGCGATAATATGCGCGGATGAGATCGCACCGCTCACCCGTATGCGATGAAAGCTCGAAAAAGAAGTGTTCGAAGAAGCGCTGTAATATATCCGCGCGCCGATAGAGGTCCGACGCGGAAAACGTGTTCTTGAGCACATCAGGGGTCAATAATTCCATAGTTAGATCATTCCGGTGGAGCGCGCCTCTTTGAGTGCCCGCTCGACCAGGTCGGCATGCTCGTCCGGCGCCAACGCTTTTCCCAACACGACCTTTGATGTTTCGGTGACAAGGTCAGCCATATGCTCATCTACCATGCGCTTGCGCGCATCACGGTACGTATTCACCTCTGTTTCGGCGGCTTGGAGAAGCGCGTTGATACGCTCATCAATAGCTTTCTTCCCTGTCGCAGATACGTCGTCGAACGTTCGTTTGAGACCGTCGGTGATCTCTCGACTTTTCTCGTCGAGCGCTCTATGAATGTCGGCCGTTTGAGTCTGGCTCTGTTTGAGGAATGCTTCAAGTTGCTGCCCCATGACCTCCGTGCGCGCCCTAAGATCCTGCCCCTGTGCCTCGATATCGTGAGCGATCTTTTGAACAGCCTCGGCCTGAATAGTCCGAGCTTTTTCGGTGTTTTCGCTCATGGCGTGCTGCGCCGCATTCGATAGATCCTCAAGTGCTTTTTGGTACGCTTGCGCCCGCGCCTCGATATCCTCGCGTTGTTTCCCGACGAGCGATTCCACCGTCGATTGAGCCTCGACAAGCATCCGACGCGCTTCTTCTCGCGCTGCGTTCACGATGCGATCGGCCTCAGCCTGCGACTGTGAACGTGCGAACTCGTATATCGGATACGTAAGCCGCTGTACCCGAAGCCCCGTAATGATCTGCAGTACGAGCAGGACAATGAGTCCGATAACAAGTCCGATCGAGATGGCTGCGAACGTTTCAGTGGACAATGAGGTGAGCATAGAAGTGTGTTGGCGAATAATGAGAGATAAAACTTTCTCAGCCCGCGAAGAGCACGATCATCGCGGCGAATAATCCGGTGCTTGCGATCGCAAGCGCGAGAAGCGCATTGAAGAACACGAGCGACTGGATCGATGACTTCGCGCGGGGATTTCGACCGATCGATATGACCCCATAGTTCGCGTCGGACATAAAGCTTTTGAACGCGAATGTGAGCGTCAGCGCCGCAATAATACCTGAGAGCAAATAGCGAACGAGCGCACGGACGACCTCAGGGTCGATCGCCTTCGCGAGTTGGCACCAGAAGGTCGCGCAGGATGGCTCCACTACTTTCGGAGCTGAAGAGCCCCCTCCAACATCTACATTCACCGTTATCGTGCCCGATGGAACGCTCGAGCCGTCAGGCGCACGGAGCGTTATGCCACCGCCGGTGAACGCCTCTTTTGCGAAGCCGATAATATATTCGCCGCTCTTCGCCTTCCGCGCTTTGCCCTGTATCGAGGAAGACGTGAGCCGGTCACCGACCGCAATAGGCCCATTTTCGAGTGTCACATTGATGAGCGCCGACCCGGAGCGTACGACCGATATATCCGCCTTTGCACCGTCCGGCCGGAAAAGAAGCACCGGATCCCTGACGGCAACGCCGAATACCTTTGCGTCGCCCGAACCGCTCGCGATCGTATATCTCTGCGTTGCTGGGTCGAACGCGACGATATCGCCGTATGCGACGCTCGAGCCGCTGAACTGGATGGCCACCGCGACCGGTTCGCCAAAGCCCGACGGCGCGGTAGGTTCGATACCTTGCATTCCTACCACTCCCGCCGCCGCGAGATCAGCAGTGCTTGCCTCCGCGGCGACATCTACCGTGTCCGACATTGCGATCGCAGGAGTTCGTTCGGATAGAGCCGCACTCGCCGGCATCGCTGTCTGAACATTCTGGACTGCACCCTGAGCGCGAGCACGAACTGACCCGTAGAGCGAACCCATCGTGACGCGGGCACGTTCGATCGCGATACTGGGATGATCGGCGAATCGCTCCAGTGCTACGATCGAAGAACGCGAGCCTTCAACGATCGCAGCTTTTCCATTACCGACCAATTCGAATGCGGAGCCGGTCATTCCCCCGACCGATTCATATGCAACACGCATGTACGTCTTATCAAAAAACGAGTACGCACCGAATACGAGAACGAATGCGCCGACGAGCGACACCACCCGATGGACAAGATCCATGGTCGGAGACACCGCATAGGTCGGTATATGAACGAGCGCACGAGCCGACAGGCCCGCCGCCGCATGTAGTGCTCCCGGCGTACGGGCGCTTTCCGATAACGCCACCAGGCCGGGAACGCTCTTTTCCTGGATCACGTTACGGACGTGGTCGCGTACATCCGCCGCATAGGTTATCGACGTCTTAACGAGCGCCGCGCCTGTCTTTTCGTCGGGTCTGGCCTTGCGTACCGCAAGGTTCTTCTGATATTCAGTAGAACGCTGACGCGCGAGATTCTTACGCCGATAGTCACGCGCATGTGTTTGTGCCAATAAGTAGGCCTTAACCGAACCCCTATTCACATACCACTCGTTTTTGACCTTTCGAGCATCAATAATGCCTTTCTTAAAAAGTCTGGAGAGATATTCCCGGGATAAGTTCACGTCTTCTGCAACGTGTCGAAGAGGGGCATATGTGACACCATCAAGTTCTATCTCATCTTGCATACATGAAAGGACGACTTACCTAAGATAATACTAGATATTTCGGCTGTCGGACGTTTTTGCTACAGAGTGTCATGGGGATAACAAACTAGGTATTTACATCCGATATTTTTTTGTTTTACGATCAAACTCCTGTGGGAAATGACTTGGACTTTCATTGGTATTATTTTTAGATTTCCACTTTTACGACTCTCCATACCGGAAAAGTGCCTGCCGAGCGGCATTATCTCCCCTGGTAGGCTTGCTAAGCGTCAGAGGTCTTCCTTGACTCGGCAATCCGAGTGGCGTATTTACGAACAATTATAGATATGACTGTGGAGCCTGTTACGATTCCGTACATAAAACTCGAGAGGTTTTCAATTCTTACGAATATACGTAAGTTCAGGAACCACCCACTGTTCGATCCTGCTTGCGATCCTACCGAATGCATCAGCTGCGCTCGCGGTAAACGCATGAGCGCTTATAGCGGAAGCACCGCTCTCGGTGCGAAAGGCATAGAGAGAGTTATTTTTGAGCGATACAAAGCCATATGACAGCAATATAACGAAAGTAAGCGCCACCCCAGCTTCGGTAAGCCGAGCAGCTACGCCTCGGGCAGCTTTTTTAACTTGCCTGCGCTGTGTTGCTCTCGGTGCGAGAGGCGTGTTCGGCATTGGCCGGGAAACGCGGATGGGTATTGATCGCTCGATGGGGGTCGTCACATCGCTTCTATGTGGCTGTATTGGTGAGATTTCGTCGCGGTCATGTTTATTAAGTGCCGGCATGAGCGGATTTTCCTCACGAATATAGGTGAGCATCGGTGCCCTATCAGCATCTGAAGCAAGCTGTTGGGGAATCGCGGGTTTTGAGATGCGAAGGCCCAGCGATTCGGCCTGTACCGAGGCAAGGAGCCTGTCCTTTTCAGCCTTGTGCTTTAGAAGGCCCTCGCGCTCTACGTACCACCGGTTTCCTATCTGACGCGAGTTGATCTTCCCGCCCCGTGCGAGCTGACCGATATAATCCTGATTATACGACGTTATTTTTGCGGCACGCGATGCGGAAATATACTCTTTACCGTCAAAATTGACGACCGTATCAAGTTCCAAGGTCGCCTTTTGCTGTGGAATGATCGGAGTAAGAGCGTCCGCATTGCGCTTATACGCCTCGAGGGACTCCATAGCGACGTACCAAAGGCCCCCCACACGCTGTGCGTCAATGAGACCCGCACGCGCAAGCTGACCGATATAATCGCGCGCATAGCCGCTTGTATCAGCGGCTCGTTTTGACGAGACGTAATTTTTTCCGCCGAGAAATACCTCATCTGACATGTACTACAGTATATCGGATGGGCGAGATGCGACTCAGCGGAATCTATCAACAACCTGTGGACAGCTCGGCGGCCATCAGAGTGTCTTCCGCTTCAATATCTCTCTTAACATTTCCGGATTACCGGTCCCACGGAGCGTTTTCATACATTGACCAAGGAGAAATTCAAGCGCCGCTGACTTCCCTGCTCGCAGATCCGCCACCACGGCTTGATTTTGGGCCATCACTGCGTCGACTGCTGCTTCAAGGGCCGAAGCATCGCTGTTCTGAAGAAGGCCGTGTTCACGTGCGTAAGCGTCCGGATCGACCGAATGTGCGACGACCGCCGAAAGTACGTCTTTTGCGGAACGGGATGAGAGCTTTCCGGAGCGGATGAGATCGATTATCTTTTTCATGCTTTCCGCTGAAATGGGCATAGCAGCCATATATGTCGTATCTCGACTCTCGGTATCTCGGACGATCTTGACCAGATCATTCGCAATATAATTGCTTGCCAGCAATATCGACTGTGCATCGCAACCAGCAGCCACTCGATCGAAGAGATCGCCGAATCTCGCGTCGCGTACATAGAGTTCGGCATCGTCGGGCTTGAGTCCAAGCGCTACATAACGGTCACGTCGTTCCTGGGGCAATTCAGGCAGCGTGGCGCGCAACGATCCGGCCGTGAGCCCGAGCTCGGAGAGTTTTAGGCTTGGAAGATCAGGGTCCGGAAAATAGCGGTAATCGGCGCTCCCCTCCTTTACGCGCTGCACGAACGTCGATTGCTTGTTATCATCCCACCCGAGTGTTTCCTGGACCACCTTCTCGCCACGCTCCAACAGCTCCTCCTGTCGTTTCAGCTCGTAGCGCACCGCACGTTCCATTGCGTTGAAAGAATTGAGGTTCTTGATCTCTACCTTGGTACCGAGCGTCTCATCCTTTGATATCGAGACATTAGCCTCGACGCGCATTTCACCTTTCTCCATGTTGGCATCGCTGACGCCGAGATAGCGCAACAGAAGCTGCAATTCGCGGGCAAATTCACTCGCCTGCTCGGCGCTCTTGATCACAGCCTCGGTGACGAGTTCCATGAGCGGAACACCGGCACGGTTGTAGTCGACGAGCGTGGCCCCGCTCTTTTCGTCGTGAATAGAGCTCGCTGTGTCTTCTTCGAGGTGGATGCGCGTTATCTTCACGCCTTTAAGCTCGCCACCGGAGACCAATGGATACTCGTACTGCGAGAGTTGGTATCCCTTTGGGAGATCCGGGTAAAAATAGTTCTTCCGATCGAACTCCGTATAGTCGGCAAGCGTAGAGCCAAGCGCTGTGCCGACACGCAGCACGTTTCGAACCGCTTCACCATTGATGACCGGTAACGTACCGGGATGCGCCATGCATACGGGACACACATTCACATTCGGCCGAGTTTCGTCCGCATCATTCTTGGAACGGCAAAACATCTTCGTTTTTGTCTTTAATTCCGCATGGATCTCAAGTCCGATCGTGGCCGTGTATCCCATAGGTATTGCCTACTGTAACAGAGCTCTCCGGCATGACCAGGTGCCGTCATATACCGGTTATGTTTGTCGTTACGAATGCATCCCCTGTCTTACTGCATCCCTCATATTTCCCGAAAGCAAAGTTGTCTTCAAAGTGATCGTGGCTCATCACGATACCGCAGATGATATTTTCAACGTCAACGCAGATTTCTTCGCAATTGCTCGTGCCTCCGAGTATCGAATATATCCTCACGTTTTAAGCCATCTCGGTCGCCGAGATATCCGAAAGATAGCGTGCAAAACAAAAAACAGCGCAGCTATCGACGTACGTTTTCCTACAAAAAAATACTCCCGCTCTTGAAGAAGGTATGGCGACATGCGTCCCCGCACGCCGTCCGCTTTCAACTACCTGGCGCGTCCATCATGCCGTTTTGTGTGCAAAAATCGCTTTTGTGATATCACACAGGATCTGATACTTGGCAAGGGGTCGAAACGGATGTTTCAGAGCGACTATCCGACGATCCTCCATCCTTGCGAAAGGAGCGCCTCCGCTTTTTTGAATTTCATTTCGCGCGTTTCCGTTCCGTTGGTGATCACCACTCTGTCGTTCCGCTCATATTCTTTTTTTATTCCCGCGGAAGACGCGTGCGTGATCGTTGCCGCTGCTTTTGCGACCGCTGCCTGTTGCGACTGCGAAGCGACAGGCGCGACGCCGCCGAGGTTCGCGAGCGCCGCCGCTGATTGCGTACGATACGTTTCTTCCATTGTTTGAAAGAGCGCAAGACCTTCGCGTTTGTATTCGACAAGCGGGTCGCGCTGACCATACGCGCGAAGGTTGACCGAGCTGCGCAAATATTCCATCGCCTCCAAGTGTTCCACCCACAAGTAGTCGACTCCCTGCAAGAGCATGCGTTGTACGGTTTGGTAAAAAGTATCGCCGAGCTCGCGCTTCTTTTGTTCGATCTTTTTGGACAGCTCCTCGTCCCCGAGCGAGAGCTGGGCAAGCTCCTCCTCGATCGCACCCTCCCCTCCTGTAAGCAGCGACAAGCGGCGCGCATACACACTCTTTCGCTGAATGTTGAGTATGTCGTCGTAAGCGAGCACATGTTTGCGCGCGTCGAAGTTGAGTTCTTCAATGCGTGTCTGCGCCTTCTCCAGCGAGCGCGTGATCATCTTATTGTAGATCGGTTCATCCTCGGGGATCTTGAAGGTACCCATTACCCGCTTGATGACATCAGATGCGAATACGCGCATGAGCGAGTCTTCGAGAGACACATAGAACTGCGTCTCCCCCGGATCGCCCTGTCGGCCCGATCGTCCGCGCAGCTGATTGTCGATGCGGCGCGCTTCATGCCGCTCGGTACCGAGTACGTACAGGCCGCCCGCGACTTTCACAGTTTCGTACTCTTCCGGCGAACTGGGATTGCCGCCAAGCTTGATGTCGACGCCGCGTCCCGCGACGTTGGTGGCGATGGTGACAGCACCTGCGCGTCCCGCTTGCGCGATGACCTCGCCCTCCCGCTCGTGATTCTTCGCGTTAAGGACTTCGTGCGGTATGCCCTCTTGTTTGAAATGAGCGGAAAGCAGCTCATTCTTCTCGACGGAAACAGTGCCGACAAGCACCGGCTGCCCTTTCTCGTGCAGCTCTTTCACCCGCTTTGCGATGGCGCGGTACTTGCCGTTTTCGGTCTGAAATATGAAATCATCATGGTCCGTTCGCGCGATCGGCTTATTGGTCGGCACCACGACAGTGGTAAGACCGTACACTTTGTAGAACTCCTCCGATGATGTCACGGCGGTGCCGGTCATACCTGAGAGCTTCGCGTACAGACGGAAGTAGTTTTGGAACGTGATCGAGGCGAACGTACGCGATTCTTGCTGTACATGCACGCCCTCTTTTGCCTCTATGGCTTGATGCAGCCCGTCGGACCACCGCCTTCCCGGCTGCATACGACCGGTGAATTCATCCACAATGATCACCGAATTGTCGCGCACGACATAGTCCTTGTCCCGCTCGTAGAGCGACTTCGCCCGCACGGCGGTCTCAAGGTGATGAACGAATTTGATGCCTGCATCGGTATAGATATTCCCCACCCCGAGCGCTTTCTCCGCTTTTTCGATGCCGGCAT
>JBAYUL010000031.1:0-8176 GCA_041675105.1 Minisyncoccota bacterium | reverse complement strand
GACCATGCCTTCGTATACTTCCACAGCCGGGCCGATATAGAGGACGCCGCGATCCTGAAGATTCCACAGTGAGAAGCCGAGTGCCTTGCCCGAAGCCATTGAGATCATCGAGCCGACCTGCTTCTTCTTGATCTCGCCCGCATACTC
Organism: Minisyncoccota bacterium; assembly: GCA_041675105.1. Taxonomy (GTDB): domain Bacteria; phylum Patescibacteriota; class Minisyncoccia; order Phycocordibacterales; family UBA2100; genus UBA10103. Next base: position 8,029 of record JBAYUL010000031.1, on the reverse strand, counting down.
CTTGAATCCGATGACGCGCGATGAGAGTATCCCTTCGCCCTTGGTGTCGAGCACGAACTGATTCTTGTAGCCGAGGAGTCCGCGGGTCGGGCCTTCGAAGATGAGGCGCACGCTATTCTCATGGACCTTCATATCTTTCATCACGAATTTGCGCGTACCGAGGCGTTCGATGATGGGGCCCTGATAGACCGTCGGCGTATCCACAATGACCTCTTCATACGGTTCGAGTTTCTTGCCTCCCTCCTCGCGAATGATGACCTGCGGCTGCGAGACCTGGAGCTCGAATCCTTCGCGGCGCATGTTCTCTATGAGAATGGCAATGTGAAGCTCGCCGCGGCCGGAGACCTTGAAGGTGTCGCCGCCCGAAAAATCGACGCGAAGCCCGACGTTCACTTCGAGCTCGCGTTCAAGACGGTCGCGGATCTGGCGCGTCGTCACGAACTTCCCTTCGCGTCCGCCGAAGGGCGAGCTGTTCACGAGGAAATTGAGCGTGATGGTGGGCTCATCGATAGCGATGGCCGGAAGCGGCTCGGCATCCTTGTCGTTGGTGATGGTCTCACCGATGTATATGTCTGACAATCCCGCGATCAGAGCGATATCCCCCGCCGTCACTTCGTTCGCATCCACCTTCTTGAGACCTTTGAACGTGAACATCTTGGTGATCTTGCCCGGACGCATTTCGCCCGTCGGTTTTTTCACGAAAACGGTGTCGCCCATTTTGAGCGTGCCTTCATACACGCGGGCGACCGCGAGGCGACCGAGAAAGTTGTCATAGCCGAGATTGAACGGCTGTGCGCGCAAGGGTGCCGTTGCGCTCGCGCCCTCGGACGCGGGCTTCACGTGCTCGAGCACGACATCAAGGAGCGGCATAAGGTCTTTCGAATCATCGGTGAGCTTTCGCTTGGCGATACCCTGCTTGCCGATCGAATACACGACCGGGAAATCCGCCTGCTCGTTGCTTGCGCCGAGCTCGAGGAAAAGTTCGAGCACCTGCTCCTCGGCCTTGGCGGGATCGGCCGCGGGTTTATCTATTTTATTGATGACGACGATCGGACGAATGCCGAGTTCGAGCGACTTCTTGAGAACGAAACGTGTCTGCGGCATCGGCCCCTCCTGCGCATCGACGACAAGGAGCACGGAGTCGATGGATCGGAGCACACGCTCCACTTCGGAACCGAAGTCGGCGTGGCCGGGCGTGTCGACGATATTGATCTTGGTGTCCTTATAGAAAACAGCGGCATTCTTGGAATAGATCGTGATGCCGCGCTCAAGTTCGAGCGCGTTCGAGTCCATCGACACCCCTTCTTCGGCGACGCCGGTCTGACGCAAAATAGCATCGGTAAGGGTCGTCTTGCCGTGGTCGACGTGGGCTATGATCGCAATGTTTCGTATTTCCATAGAAAAAATGATTGAGTCGGCGCACTTCTGCGCCCCTACTTCGCCCCTACTTCGCCAATGCTACGAAGGGCGGAGCAAGGCTTCGTAGGGTGCTTGGACGATGTCCAAGCAAAAATGCCTCGCGTACCGAGGCACCGTCCCAAGACTATAACACCAATAGCTGTAGATATCAACAATAGAGCCCTCTCCGCGCGAAGCGAGTGGGGGTGGGTATTTTGGAGTGTCTCGCAGAACAAAGCGAGTGCGGTCAGGTATCTTTGAACCCCCGCAGGCGAAGAGACAACAGCCTTAAGCGAGTGGGAGTGGGTGTTTTGGAGTGTCTCGTAGGCCGACGGGCCGAGAGTCAGCGCCGCCGCAGCAGCGGCAGACAGCGACTCCAAAACACCCACTCCCCGAGCGCCCCCTTACAGTTGAGGATCGATCGCGTCCTTGAAAGTCGCAAGCTCCACGGCACCCGGAATGAGCTTCTTGCCTGTGATGAAGCCCGGCGTTCCCTGGATGCCGAACGATGCTCCTTCCGCACGATCGGCATCGATCTGTTCCTGATACTTTGCGGTGTTCGCGGCGACGTCGGCCTTCACTTTCGCCGCGTCGATGCCGGGAATGGTCTTGATGAGCGCGATGATGCTTGCCTCGTCGCCGAAGCCCTGATCCCCTTCATCATCCTGGGCTTTGAACATGGCTTCGCGCCACGTGTAGAATTTGGTCGGATAGAGCTTCCAGATCGAATGCTCGTAGAGTGCCGCAGTGATCGAATCTTGGCCTAAGAATGGATAGTCCTTGAATACGATCTTGACCTTGCCGGTGTCGACATACTCTTTGATGAGTGTCGGGATCGCGGGCGTGATATTGATGCCCTGCACACCGCCGATCTCCACCGCCTTGCAGTAGGGGCACTGATAATCGGACCAGTATGCGATCGTGACCGGAGCGTTCTCTTTGCCGATAAAGGGATCGCCGGCGATCTTCACGTCTTTGATATCGACGGCGACATTCGGCTGCGTACCACCCGCTCCCGATGGACCGCCTTTGGAAAGACCGACCATCGCAAAAATCCCGATAATAACGCCGGCGATGACGATCGCCGCAGGCACATAGAGCTTCGAATAATCAGGTGTTGTTGGTTGCATATGCGAACCATTCTACACTATTCCACGCGGTGGCAAGTGTGCACACTAGGCCGCTTTCCTTTGGAGCTTGAAATTCTCTATTGCCTCCCTGAGTTTCTTGAGCCGGGTCTTTCTCGATTCGTAGAGAGGGATCTCGTCCGGCTGCTTCATGCCGCACTGCGTGAACGTATCTCTCGCCGAGGAGAGCACGGCTTCCGTCATATCGTCGCCATTGATACCGATGTTCGTGAGGTCCGAATTCGGCGGCCACAGTACTCCGATATTCACTCCCGTTTCCTTTTGTATGAGCTCGAACGCTTTGCGCTGTTCATACTTGAGCAGCAATCCTTTCTCGATCTGTTTGAGCGATGCCGAGTGGCCGAGCGATCCCACCTGCACGAGCGAGCCCGCATGCCTACGAGCGAACTTTGCGAACTTGACCTCGGAGGGGGTCGGCTTCATCTCATCGAGCGTTTCGAACGGCATCGTCGGCAAGATAAGAATATTCTTCGGCGGTTTTCCACCGTGCCGTTTCTTGAATTCTTCTATCTCATTCTTTATTTCCATTCGTCCAAATCCTCCGTCGTAATTCTTCACGCCATCAATTTCGGGTATCTCTCCCGTGACATACGGTATCGACATAGAAGAAACGACGCCGTCGACCATGCCCGGACGTATCGTCTTCGCGTCAATATGTTTTACGACGGGCTCTTCATCGCCTTTCACCGGCTCAGTGACAGTGTAGAGGAGGTCCATGTCCCCCTTTCGTATGTCTTCCGTGTCGATGGCATATTCGCCATGTGCCTCCGTCCACAGCTGCTTTATCAAACGCAGCTTTATGATCTCCCAAAAACGGGCTGTATCTATGAAATTCTTGGATGCCAGCTCTTCGAGCATCATGACGGTGCTCTTAAGCGTCGCTTCCAGCCCCGCGGCGAATGCGGTGGCTACCACGGCCCCGGTCGAGCTTCCGATCACCATATCCACCGTTTTGGGCGATATGCCCATCATCAAGAGCGCGATGGCCTGCCCTGCCGTGTACGGTCCCTTCATTCCGCCGCCCATCATGATGATCATCGTGCTGTTCTCCGTATCTTCAGGATTCTTCACACGAGCCAGGAAATTCTCTATGACGACCTTGAGACTTTTTTGCCATTCTCTGAACTCCTCGTGTTTGCGCTTTTCAAAGTCGGTGTCGTCCCGCTCGGCCTCTCTGTCCCTGATCTCATCGGGGGTGAGATCAGGAGTATCTGTTTCCCGGAATTTTTGCAGGGCGCTTCTGCCCGCAAGCTGATCAGACTTTCTTTGCCAGCGCTCCTTGTGGAATTTCCGCTCCTTCTCGAACATCCGCCAAGTATATCAGCGTGGATATGTCGACGATCTAGATCGAGGCAAGCAGAGAATTCAATTTCATTCGCGTTGAGGGACCGACGTACCCGTATCCGGAGTTGCCCGCTTTTGCGATGCCGTACTTCACCTGAAATTTCTGTACGGCACGTGCGGTCGCCGGCCCGAAGTAGGTCGATTCATTGCCCGGAGACCCTGCGCCGCTCGCGGCGACACGTGTCGCCGTATCGGAATTGAGTATCTTCTGAAGCGTACGGACATCGGCGCCGGTCGAGCCAAGATCGAGACCGCGTGTGAGCGCACCAAGTGACACGCTGCCCGTCGCACCGGCGCTTACGGGTTTGCCCGCAACACCCGAGAGAACGCTCCAGATGGCAGGATCCTGTCCGCCATCAAGCTTGAAGATAGAGATGCCGCGTACGCCGAGCCGTTTGGCAAGGTCTATCTTGGTCTTTACCGATTGCGCATCGGGCCAATCCATCAGGCGGAAATTGAGATGTGAATTGTATTGTGTCGCGTATTGCGAGGCTGCCGCAGCCGCGAGGAAGGCCGAATTCGGGCCGAGGGCGACCGGTGTCGTCGACGTCGCCGAAGGCACGTAGCTGAAATACATCTCGCCGGCGGCGTTGCGCTGCGGTGTGATACCGTACTGCGCCGCGATCGGAGTCGCGTAGCCGGGATTGAACGTCCACAAGATATTGTATGTATATTCGTTGTTCGCGTACGCCGTCACGTCGTATTCGTATCCGTAGGTCGGCACGCCGATGAGGATCTTGTTCCGGCTGATGCTTTGCGCGGCGACATTCACGACCTTCTCCACCCACGCAGGGTCCGCGACAGGCGCATACAACTGCGAGGAGGATGCTGCTTGGCTCGCAAGCCGCAAGTCGATACCCTGCTGGTCGTAGGCCATGATGCGGACGCGATCGCAGTATTTATTGATCTCAACGAAGTCATTGGCATAGATCTCCGCATCGGGCGGAACGGTGGTACCGAAGTAGCGCGATTCGATCGGTGTGCGCGATTCGATCGTGCACATCACCCATTTTTTGCCCATGCGTTGATACAGCCCCTTGAGAAAAAGGGAGAAGTTGTCCTTATCCGCCGCCGACTTCCCTTCGAAGTCGATATCGATGCCGTCAAAATTGTTATCGTTCACGAGCTTCACGATCGTGTCCTCGAGTGCGATGCGTTTTGCGGAATCACTGAGGAGCTCGTGAAGGAGTTCCGAGTTGCTTGTCATAATGGTCGGGATCACCCGGACCTTTTGCGCCTTTGCTGTCGCAAGAAAGCTCAGCCACGGCTCCTGGCTCAGATTGCCGTTATCGAGGAACGTGCCGTCGGATCTGAGCGTATAGACGAACGGGTTCACTTCTGTGAGGTCGCTCAGGTGCGGAAGCACGTCGGCGGTGCCGGTCGCGGTGCGCCAATACGGGATCCAGCCGGTGACCTCGAATCCGCCAGCTGACGGAGTAGCGGCCGACGAAATGCTAGGGACGAGAAAGAGTGCGACAACAAAAAAACGTAGGTATTTCATATCATTGTAGACGTGTAAGCATAACGCAGATTACATGAAGCCGCGTGAAGAACAGATGTGGGTTACTCGTCGTCCTTCATATCCGCGCGAAATAATCGTCGACAGCGTCCGGGAGTTCAGCGGGGCTGTCCACTATGCGGAACGGTATTCCTTTTTCAAGCGCTGAGCGCGGATGGTACCCCCAGCTGCAACCGATGGCACCCATCTCGTGTTCTTTCGCCTCGCGCATATCTCCCAAGGTATCGGTGACGAAGACGCACTCGTTGACCGTTGCGCCGTGTTTTTCCATCGCCATGCGTATCTTTTCCGTTTTCAATTTATGCACGTCGTTTCCCATCACCTCGAGAATGAAGTCGCTCATATCATACTCTTTCAAAAAACCGTCAATGAGGTTCGAGACGGTCGAGGAAACGACGATGATCCCGTATTCGTGGGAGACCGATTCGAGCATTTCGCGTGCGCCGTCGAACGGCTTCACCTCGGCGAAACGGGGCGTGTACACATCCCACCAATGAAGGCCGTGATTGCATTCCGGGCCATGATCGGCCTTGCGGTGATCGTGGTCCGTCATATTGATATTCCCCTCGAACGCACGGTCGTGCACCTCGCGGGTGACATGCCGGCAGATCGTTTGCGCGACCGAATACGCGAGCACCTGGGAATCGGCGACGACACCGTCGAAATCCATGAGTACGAATTTGCCTGATCGCATCAGGCTATCCTACCAAACCCTGAGCCGCTCCTTAATAGATCGGCGTGATGGTCACTGTCGAGCTGACGGTGGCGGAATGCCCGGCGTCGTCGGTCACCGTGAAAACAGGCGTATATACGCCCGGGCGCTGATACGCGTGCGTGAACGAGGCGGATGTTTGTATCGTGGTATCACGCGGCGCCATGATGGAGTTCCCTGCCATGGCGACCTCGTCGCCCCAGATGACCGAGTAATGAAGACCGGTATTTGAAGAGTTCGTGGTCGCGTGGACCGTCCATGTGCCCGATACGCCGATCGGAAGCGATGTGGGCGCATCAAGTCCGTTGACCGAGACCGTGCCAGCGTTCGTGCCTCCCGTCACCGTGAACGTGACGACGTTGGTACTGCCGTTCTCGTTGGTGACATAGACCGTGTAGACGCCCGGCGTGACGAGTTGCATGTACATGGCGCACATCATGCCCGGCGCGCAGTATGGAGCGATCGATTGCGGCACCGTGAAGTGAATGGTCTGGCGGATCCCTCCGACACAATTCGGGTCCGTTGTGCAGGCGACGGCGACCGAGGAATCGACGCTCACGAGACCGATGGCGCCACCACCGAAGTGCACGACGTTGTTATTACTGAAAAATCTGCCCGTGAGCGTGACCACGGTTCCCACCGGACCGGATGACGGAGTGATCGATTGGATCGATATCTGCGAAGGCGTGATCGTTCCCGAAGTGACGGTGAATGTGCGCGTGTTGCTGATGCCGTTCGTGTTCTCTACGGACACCGCATAGTTCCCCGGGGTTGTTTGTTGCGTCGCGATAAGGCAGCGCGGATTCGAATAGAAGCAACGCGGATTGAGCCCGTCGGGTACGGTAAAGGTAAGCGTCGTGCCGTCGTATGACGGTACATGCACCACCACTCCCGACCCGAAGCCGATCGTATTGTCGGAGGTAAATCCGCTCCCGGTGACCGTTACGCGCGTGCCAATGGGACCGGCTACCGGAGAAAGCGCTTGTATCGAGACGGTACCGACGGGGTACGTGGGGTTACACAAGCGTGCAAAAAGCGATCGAGTCATCGGCCCAAAATAGCCGGTCGCAGGAAGTGCGTTGTCACGCTGAAATTGCGTGACGGCGCGGACGGTGAGTGGTCCATACGGGCCGACGGTCAGGTTCGAAAAATAGCCGCGGGCAAATAGGTATGCCTGTAGGTCGTGCACATCCGACGCATCACCCAAGCCACGAAAGAGGTTCCGGGTAAAAACCGGACAGAATGTATTCGATGACTGCGACTGGGCTTGCACCTGTGTCTGCGCTTGTGCTGCTTGCGCGTTCGCCGACGTGGCGGCCGCTACGAGCAACGCAGCCGCGAGAACGGCGGCCATAAAGCTCACAATGGCGATGCGTAGAATATGCATAGGTCTTCATGGCTAAGACGTACGCGCCTTTCCCTTCTTACGCTCTGCTGCGTCGTACAGCGTTATGAGGCCACGAGCTTCTTCACCTCGGCTTCGATCATGCGCTCGATCGTTCCTTCGAAAAGCCTGAGTGCGAGCGGAAGCTTCGCGTAGACGTCGAATTCATTGTCGCGGACCGTGAGCGTACCTTCGATGTGTTTGCCCTGGGCGGTGAATGCGAACGTAAGGATGTTGTCCTTCCACTCTTCCTGGAGATCGACGGCGTTCTCTTCTATCTTCGTGCGGTTCTCGCGAAGCATCTGCTTCACGCGTTCGACGCCTTCATTTTGTGAACCTTTGAACGGGATCTTGAATTGCATATCTGTATGTACCGCATTTTTCAAAAAAAAGCGAGAGCGCCCTGCCTCTTTGCAACATCGCGCAGCGAAGTACCTCTTGGCACAAGGCCGGTCGGCGGAATCTTTGCGTTGCTAAGAGGCAGGGCGCCCGAGCATCGCCTTAATACCAGGTCGTCGAACCGT
>JBAYUL010000030.1:0-8234 GCA_041675105.1 Minisyncoccota bacterium | reverse complement strand
TGCGCCCCGGATAGCATCCCCCACGATCTTGCCCAGACCGCCGGCCACGATAAAGAACGTGTTGTACGTACTGATCGACGCCGCGCGCGCTGATCCCGCGAATGAAAGTGATTCCGTTGTCACGAGCGCGACGCCCACGCCGATCGCTGGGCGTCCCGACTCTTCGGCGATGACGGCGTGCGCCGGCGTAAGCTGCGATGTGGTGGTCGCTCCCGCGTGCACGAAGGTAACGGTGAGATCTTGGCCACCACGTATACTGACGAAATTGAGAATGCCCTGAGGCGTGAGCATGGCGTGTGCGCTTTTTGCGTCCGCAAGATCAAGCACCTCATCCCCCGCGCGCACGCCAGCCGCGTCCGCGGGAGACCCCGGAACGATGTCGGTCACGAGCAGCCGCGCACCCGCTGCTGAAGGATCATCTATCACGTGCAATATGCCGATAGCGTATGCGCCTGTGAAAAGAGCCCACGCCGCAACCACGTTCATACACACGCCGGCGACCAGTACGACCGCCTGTTTCCATCGCGGCGCATCCACAAAGCTCCCCCTGCCGTGTTCCGTTTCCCCCTCGTCTCCGAACAGTCGAACGAACCCGCCGAACGGGATCCAGTTGAGCGTATATTCGGTACCACCCCACCGCCCGAACGTGATCGCGCGCGGCGGATACCCCACTCCGAACTCCTGCACCTGTATGCCGAATATCTTTGCGGCGATGAAGTGCCCCATCTCGTGCACGACTATCAAGAATACAAGTATCGCTATGACGAGAAGCGCCGTGAGCATATCACGAGCTCATCTCTTGTTCTTTCGCATCAAACGCTTTTTCGAGATCTTCGTTCGCCTTATCTATCATCTTTTGCAGCTCCTCCTTGAGGAAAAACTTGTCATCCTCGGTAAGCGTGCCGTCCCGCTCGCGTTCCTGTATCTCTTTCCACGATTCGTCGCGTGCGATACGCACGGCAGTGCGCGCCTCTTCGAGCTTGCCTTTGGCCACTTTCACCAACTGTTCGCGGCGCTCGGCAGTAAGCTCGGGGAACGACACGCGCACGGTCATACCGTCGGACGATGTCCCGACGCCGAGATTGGCCGCGCTGATCGCGCGCTCGATGTCTTTGATGACCCCGGCATCGTATGCCGAGACCCGTAATGTACGCGCGTCCTCAGTGGAAACGTTGCCGACCTGCTTGAGCGGCATCATAGAACCGTACGCCGACACCATGATGCTATCGAGGATCGCCGGCGCAGCGCGGCCGGTGCGTAAACTCCTATACTCTTTCGCAAGCCACTCTTTGGACGCTGCTATCTTCGTTTCGAACGGATTGAAATCGTAATCTGCCATATGGTACTGATTATACTTCTTTAATCTGCGGCACCAAGAGGGCGACCTGCTCAAGAAGCGGCTTTACGAGCGCGCCCTTGTCGGAAATGAATGCGCGTGCCCGGTAGATCGCCTCTGCGCCTGCGGCGACGTGCGACCTATCACGCCCTTGTGCCAGCATGCGCTCAAGAGATGAAAGGAATATGAGTACGGACGACATGTCGCGTCTATCGTCCTCGTCTTTTTCGAACAGAGGTTTCAGCATGTCGAGGCGCAAAGCAGGGTTTGATGAAAGAAAATCGCTCACATCGATGATCCCACTCCGTTCATCCGAACCAAGCGATAGCGTTTGCGAACGCGAGCGCAAGGTCGCAAGCATCGATTCGGGTGAGGCGACAATAAAAAAGAAGATCGCGTCCCCAGGCGGCTCCTCAAGTGTTTTGAGCAGGGCGTTCTGTGCCTCGTTCGTCAAGGACGGCGCCGCCACGATGAACGCGCGTCGCGTGCCGAGCGCTCGTGAACTCGCTCGCTCTCGGAGCTCACGCGCTTCGTCGATACCGAATTGGGTATAGCTGCGTACATACAGATCAGGATCGTTTTCGGTACCGATCCCGTCCTCCCTCATTAATAATGAGAGTACCGCCGGGATGTCATCCGCCGTTCCGGCAATAAGATGAGAGTTCCCTACGAATGCCATGGCCACAGTATAATACCCGCATGTCGAAACCGAACAGTGTGCAAAAGACCGCGCTTGCGATCACGCGCGCTGTCGGCTCCCCTCTTTCTATTGCTGCCCATTCACTCTTGTTCATCGCATGCTTCATTGCGGCATGGGAAGGCTACATCGCTTTCGACCGGATGCTTCTTATTCTGACGACCATCGTATCGCTCGAGGCCATCTATTTGTCGATATTCATTCAAATGACGATCAACTACACCACGCAGTCGATCGAAGAGGTCGCAGAGGACATCGAAGAGATACAGGAAGATGTCGGGGAAATACAGGAAGACGTGGACGAGCTTCAAGAAGATGTGGAAGACATCTCGGAGGACGTCGAGGAGATGAGCGAGGAAGATAAGGCCGAGGAGCAGTTCGAAGCCGCCCAACAAAAGACACTTTCAGATATACAGACCGACCTGCGAAAGCTCATGCAGGATATCGACAGGCTGCAGAATAAATAAGGAGGCCGGTCCGAGACTTGGACGGCTCCGGTCATTCCCATAAAAACAGCCCGGTGAGTGCCACCGGGCGTTAGTAGTGAAATGTGACGGAGATCGTCACTTGAACAGCGTGAGTTCGCCTTTCTCGTAGTACCAGCGGAACTGGCGGAGAAATGACATGCCGAGCAGATTGTAATCGAGCTTCGAATCATGCTTGAGCAGGTCTGCCAGAACGTCACGACCTTTTAGAGGGCCGAGGTCGAGCACTCCGACCTTTACTCGTGCGCTCGGGATGATCTCCCCTCCCAAGTGAACTTCGGACGAATATTTTTCGTCGGGGACCTTGATGCCGAGCAGGTCCGCCGTCGTCCTATTGAGCGTTACGATGTCCGCGCCCGTATCCACCAACCATCGCACCGATGTGCCGTTGATCATCGTGTAGAACACGAATCCTTCGGGACTCTCCGGCATCGTGAGTGTATCGGCCGTATCGAACGGCATGCGGGCATCTTGAGCAGGCGCGCCCGTCGCAATAAAGAACAGAATAATGCTGGCCAACAAACGTCCCGTTCCAAGGAACATCATGTATCTCCCACGTTCTGGATACCGTAGTCGTATTTATACAATGGAATAGCTGCCTGTCAATTTCGTATCTTTTGTGTTCACGTCCCAAACGCCTCAACGGTCGTTGAGGCGTTTAGAATGGCTTGAAACGGAACTTCTCTAGCGCTTCGAAATGATGGCCTTTTTGTAGGTATCGAGATGTTTGAGCGCTTCGCCGGTCCCCTTGGCGACGCAGTACGGTGCGTCCTTGGCGAGGCGTGCCTTGACGCCGGTACGGCGAAAGACGAGCTCGGGAAGATTGCGCAGGAGCGATGAGCCACCCGTCATCGTGATGCCGTTGTCGATGATGTCGGCGGCAAGCTCCGGCGGCGTTTCCTGCAACACATCTTTTATCGCATTGACCATCGTGCGCAATTCTTTGCCGATGGCGCGCACGACTTCGTTGGTACCCACTTCCACAGAGCGCGGGAGCCCCGTGAGGTGGTCACGGCCCTTGACCGTCATCGTCAATTCTTCTTCGACGGGGACGGCTGAGCCAATATGTATCTTTATTTCTTCGGCCATTTTGTCGCCGATACCGAGGTTCGCCGTCTTCTTGATGTAATCGGCGATGGCGTGGTCGATGCGATTGCCCGCGCATTTCACCGACGTCGATGCGACGATGCCGCCGAGTGATATCACCGCGACGTCGGTCGTGCCGCCGCCGATGTCGACGATCATGTGTCCGCGCGCTTCGTGGATGGGAATGCCCGCGCCGATGGCAGCGAGAATCGGTTCTTTCACGACGTACGCTTCTTTTGCTCCCGCCTTGGTCGCAGCTTCGACGACCGCGCGACGCTCCGTCGAAGTGACACCCGCGGGAACCGATATCATCACTTCCGGTCGGAAGAGATTCCACTTGCCGAGCGATTTCTTGATGTAGTAGCGGAGCATCGCTTCGGTCACGCGATAATCGGCGATGACGCCGTCCTTCATCGGGCGGTACGCGATGATCTCTCCGGGTGTGCGTCCGATCATGGCCTTCGCGTCGTTACCGACGGCGAGGATCTTGTTGTCGCGCACCGAAACGGCGACGACCGAGGGCTCATTGAGGACGATACCCTTGCCGGGAACGAATACAAGAACGGTCGTCGTTCCGAGGTCGATACCGAGCTTGGGGGAAAATGAGAATGCCATGTGGGTAGCATTGTATCCGCTTCAGGGCCTTTTACAAATCACTTCGAAAGTCCGCGCTCGTCGGTCGGCCTGTCGTGTTTCTTCGGATTCAGCAACCACGCAGAACCCTAAGCCCCCGACCCCCGCCTAAGGAACCAAAGGTTCCTTACGTCGCTTCGCTCCTATTCTCCTGAACGGGGGCTTAGGAATTCTGGTTCGCACATCTCACTTCGATAGCCCGCGTTCGTCGGTGGGCCTGTCGTGTTTCTTGGGATTTAACAACCACCAGAATTTTTTGGAGAAATTGGTAGAGTCGTCACACACCTTCTTTATATAGTAGAGGTCTTTGGTGGGTATCGCCTGGAGCATCTTGCCCATACGCCCCATCGATATCGGCCCGAGACCGTCGCGGAGGCGCCCACGATTGAGTTCCGTGACAAAATAGCGCATGAGCTCCCCTCGCTCCGTCTCTTTGGCGGACACGAGCGTCTTACGCAACTGTGAACCGATGTGTCTCATGTATCTATTGTATTTGATTTTTTGCGCGATGGGTACTAGAGTGACGGTCGGTTTTGTTCGGCCGGTCCTTTGATGAGCAGGACCAGGCCGGGGGCTGATACAGCGGCAGCGCGCGACGACGGTCGCATGCGCCAACCAACCGTATCAGGGGGCATGCAGGCCACCAAGCGCATGTTCCGAGACAGGACCTCCGATGTGCCCGCGCGCGTCGGTTCGCTGTCTTCCCCGCCACTCATTCGAGCCGCGGTTTTTTGCCCGGCTCGTTTTTTAATATATTCACGCTATAGTTTCCGACATGAGAACCATCTTGCCGCACGAAAACAATCCCGTACTCAGGGAGAAGGCGCAAGAGATCCCGGTCGCGGACATCGGGAGCACTGCGATACGAGACCTTATCTCCGACATGAAAACACTGCTCGCCAAAGAGGAGCATGGTGTCGCCCTCGCGGCGTCCCAGCTTGGCGAGCCTTTACGACTCTTTATCGTCTCCGGTCGTGCGCTCGCTCGCGGGAGCAGAACTGCTCCCGACGAATCCTCCGAAGCCTTGGCGGAGGAGGACAGTGGGCCACCGCCTCTTCCCGACCAGGTCTACATCAACCCAGAGCTCGTAAAGATGTCCCAAAAGAGAGCGGACAAGCACGAAGGCTGCCTGTCGATCCGCGGCAAATGGGGCATGGTGCCGCGCGCCGAGAAAGCGACCGTGCGCGCGTACAATGAGAACGGAACGCGCTTCACCCGCGGCGCATCGGGGTTCCTCGCCCACATTTTCCAACATGAGATGGACCACCTCGGCGGCACCCTCTACACCGACAAAGCCACCGAGCTCTACGAAGATGACCCCGATGAAAAATAAACCCCGCCTTGAGTCGCGCCCGGAGAGACGGATCCGTTTCGTCTTTTTTGGAACAAGACCGCTCGCTGAAAGCGTGCTCCAAGAGCTTGAGAACGCCGGTCTTGTTCCCGCAAAGATCGTAAGCACAGAACCTACCAAAGAGCTCATCGATGAGCTGAGCGCGTCGAAATGGGACGTTTTCGTCGTCGCTTCGTACGGCGCTATCCTGCCAAAAAAACTGCTTGAATTGCCGAAGCGCGGCGTCGTAAATGTGCATCCGTCGCTCTTGCCGCGACTTCGCGGACCCTCACCGATTCGCTCCGCAATATTGAATGACGAGAAGAACACCGGGGTTTCGATCATGCTCCTCGACGAAAAAATGGATGAGGGGCCGATCATCGCACAAAAGAAAGTGGCCGTGCCCGAGTGGCCGCCGCACGGCAGCGATCTCGATGGTCTGCTTGCGCGTGAGGGTGGACGATTGCTTGCGGATTATCTGATGCTCTGGGTCGATAAGAAAATAAAGGCGAGCCCGCAGAATCACGACCTCGCGACATACTCCGCGATCTTCAGAAAAGAAGACGGCCTGCTCGATCTGTCCGCCGATGCCTACCGCAATCTGTTGAAGATACGGGCCTTTGAAGGCTGGCCCGGCACCTACACGTTCTTTGAACGAGCCGGTAAGCGGATCCGCGTCGCACTGACCGCCGCTCACATTGAGAACAGCAAGCTCGTCATAGAGCGCGTGAAGCCGGAAGGAAAAAAGGAAATGCCCTACGAGGATTTCCTGCGGTCCGGTGCCACGCCGCTCTAGCGAAAGCTCGTTGAGTTAGTCGTTCCCTTCGGAAGTGTGCAGCAATCGCTTAGCGAGCGCACCGCCTTTTCGCCACATGCGAATATGAACTTTCTTCTCGCGTCGTATTTGCTGCGCGATCTCTTCTTTCGCGTCGTCGATCGCACCGTTGATGCTTTCGGAGTTGTTCGTTACACGGAAAAGCGTCCCACCCGGATGTTTGACGTTTATCTCGGCGAACCATATGTTCGCACCGTGGCGCGGACGGCCTGCGTCGCGTCCGATCTCCACTTCGCAGCGTGCGAGCTTCGCGTCGGTATCAAGCAGTTTTTCTATACTCGCAAGTCGCTCATTGAGATACTGTGATACTTCAGGGGTCGGCTGATAATCGGTTGTTTTAATTCGTATATCCATAAAGAAATTATAGCATTACTCTTTCTTGTACTTCGCGACAAGTTGGGTTTCCGCTATCACATGGCCCTTCATGGCGCGCTCAACATCGGTCTTCGACGCGCGCGCCGAGAGGGGCAATGCGGTATCGAGCGCATAGAGCTTGAAGAAGTAGCGGTGCTCCGACGGCTCGTATTCTTTCGGCGGGCATGGGCCGGTATATTCGCTGATGCCGCCGCCGTTCTCGCCGACGATACCCGCGTTCGATCCCTCTGCGATCTCGGTCGTCGTCGCGGGAATATTAAAAAGCACCCAATGGTCGAACATGCCATCCGGCTTTATCTTTTTCGGCACATCCGGATCATCCATGAGAAGCGCCAACGTTTTTGCCTCGGCCGGTACGCCGCTGATCGCGAGCGGCGGGCTCGTTTGCGCGCCTTCGCATGTGTATTTCGAAGGGATCGACTCCCCTGCGTCGAACGCGGGGCTCGTGAGCGAGAGTGACGTCGTTGCCATAGATTCAGTATAAGTCGGATTTGTGAAGCGATGGTTAACGCCGTACAACGTTCCGATGATGATGACGAGTGCAGCTATTCCGACCATGAGTAGTGGCGAGCGCATGCAAGAAGAGTATCAGCGCCTGATGGTTTGTAAAACCTGGGTTTTATGTTATAATGCGAATCTGGTATTTGTTGAGGTCGCTCGGGTGATCCACAGAAGCGATCCGTTCTTTACAACTCGGCCCATCGGGCAGAAAGGAAGGCGTCAGTGGAACGCGGGATCAAATTCGGACTGCGCTTTATCTCCGTCGAGGCGACGGTCACCGTTCTCCGGAGAAGGAGGAAGGTACTGTTGGTCGAGACGGTCTGGATCGGGCCATTCCGCAATCTGGAGCGCTTCGAAAAGTGGAGTGCGACGTTCCGGCAGGCGCTCGAGGTCCAAAAACATGCGACGCACACGAAAGTGCACGAACATGTTCTCTCCCCGTCCGCCGCTCTACACGTCACTGCGGACATGGACCCGGAAAGCCTGCCGTTCGACGCCGCTCACGACCTGTACACGTTCGTGATCGACAAAGACGCCACCAAGAAAAAAAGATGAGCCTCTGTTCTGTTGTGTACGAGTACCCCGCCCTTACCGGCGGGTTCGTCTTTTGTCTCGCCTGCGAAAGATTGGCGTATCTGTTGATTTTCGATATAATCTCAAGCGATTCCGCGGTGGCGCAACGGTAGCGCAGCTCGCTGTTAACGAGTTGGTTGTAGGTTCGAATCCTACCCGCGGAGCTCATGGCGCTATTACTCAATCTCTTTCTCGGTGTTCTGTCGGGCGTGATAGTGGCGTGCGGCGCAGTTTGGGGCAGAAAAATATTTACACCGTGGCTCGAGGATCGGCTGTATAAAGGTGTTGTAATCGCGGGGAAATGGTCCGGCGATAGGCGACATCGCGCCTGCCTGTGTGCGGATTGCGCGGTCAAGACAGGATTGCCAGAAGGAACTCACATG
>JBAYUL010000029.1:0-8269 GCA_041675105.1 Minisyncoccota bacterium | reverse complement strand
GGTGGAAATGATTTCGGCGACGGATTCGAAAGTTCGGGCGCATTTGATAGTGTGTCGTCGCTTGAAGCTCCCACCGGTCCGGACGGTGGGGAATTCGTTGGTGGTCCGGAAATAGGGACATCACCGGCGTCCGTGAGTTCGGGATTCGGAGATGGGTCGGTGTCGTCATTTGGTCCGGACGGATTCACAGGAGATGTTTCCGGGAATCTTGGTACAGCTATCCAGCCTGAAGCCTACACAGATCCGTGGCAAACGCCGTGGACCGGTGCACCGGAGCTACCGACCGCAGCAGCAGGGCTCGAAGGCGGACAGCCACTTTCCGACGGATCCGCCTCGCAGTTTGAACCCGCGTTCACGAACCCGATAAGCACGGACGGAAAATGGGCCAATGGCACCGAAGCGATCCCGTTTGCCGATTACATGAATGCGGGCGGCAACTTCGTTGCGGAAAAAGGTCTGGGGACCGAGGGCGGTTTCAATACGGCGGAGAATCTGGTGAACGGGAAAGAGCCCGTCAATTTTGGCAGTGGCGTCGAGACGCAGCGAACGCCCGTCGCGGCTTTCGATACGAACATGGCAACGCCAGGACCGGGGAAATATGCAGACGGTCTCCCTCTTGATTGGTCACAGCCGGCAAATCAGAACTTCCATACTGTTGAGATAGGAGATCAGGGCAGATGGGTATACGGGGAGGATAGCAGCGTCACCGCCGAGAAAATTGCGGAACGTGAGCAATACGGTGAATATATTGCGAATCAAGAGAAGACAGAGGCTCCGACATGGACCGCGGAATCGAAACCCGTCCCGGAATTCAACGGCGCACAGGCTGCTGGATTTGCCGCCCTGGATAATCCTGATATCACCACGGACGCTCAGAAATCCTCCACCGAGATATCTACTCCCGAACCGAAGGTTCCTGAAACATCGAAAGAAATGGTGGACGCCGCTCAAGGAGGAGTAAAAGAAGCTTCGGCTGCCGCGGCAAACGAAAAGTCTCCTGCGCAAAATTCTGATGCCGTGACTATGCGGGCAACGTGTTATGGAACTCTTGAATGCGGCGACAATCCTAAAAGCGCCGACTCCACGAGGGATAATCAGGGCGGAAAGCTTGACCCGCGCAATGAGAAGATCATCGCCGTTGCAGAGGGTAGCCAGTACAAGAACGGAGACACGTTGCGCGTCTGTAACGGTGACAGTTGTGGCGACTTCAAGGTGAGAGATACGTGTGGAGCATGCGCGGGTACCAACAGGATCGACCTCACGTATGCTGCGGCAAGAGAGATCGGAATGGACATCAATAAAGGAAACATTCCCGTCACCGTCTCGCGAGTGGAGTCGGACCCGTTCGCTTCAGCAAGGCCGGAAGGTTCGTATCGCGACAATGGAGCGCTGCAGAACGGTGGGTACGCGCTCGAAACAAATGTGCCGTTGCCTCAATGGCGGCCCGAGTCGGCGCCGCAGCTTCTTACGTATCCGTCCACGATCGCGGTAGAGAACGGCGGTAATCTCGCGGACATTACGCCGGATTACAACAGCCTCGTCCCGAAGCCGGAATGGGATCCGGCTCAGTTCACAGCACAGGGAGGTCAGGACATAACCGATCAGATACAGCAGCAGGTAAATAGAGAGGGAGAGGCGGCGCAGCTGGCGGATCGGTACGCGCAAGCCGAACGCGAATTAAATGCTTACAATAATCCGCCGATACCCGCGTTGCCATATGACGTAGGCGACATAGACGTGACCGCACAGATCAACCGTGAGATCGCAGCAGGCGTGCCGGTCCCTGATACGACGCAGCAGACGGGCGAACAGATAACGGATCAGATCAATAGGGAGATCGCTGCCGGCGTGCCCGTACCCGATACCTCATATGAGCCTCAAATGCCCACGCAGAAGGAGATGTGGGCGGAAATGCTCAAGGTGAACGGCCAGGCGATCGAGACCCCTTCCTCACTCGCGGCAAATCCGACGGAGCCGGTAACGAGCGAGGATCTCCCGCCCGCGACTCCGGAGCCAGTGAGTCAAGCAAGGATCGACGAACTCATCGCGTACTCAAAAGGCGTGGCAGCGGACGAGGAGGCGGCTTTGGCGCAACAAGAGCGCGAGGCGAAACTCCAAGAAGTGATCAATTCCGACCAGGCGGCGTACGACGAGGCGATGAAACAGGCGGCTATTGATGAAGGGGATCGAGAGCGGATATTGAACGACGAGAAACTGTCGCTTGAGGACAGGAAGACGCGAGCCGATATCGAGACGGCCGCATATCAGAAGGACCTTGCGGACGCGCAGGCCGCGCAGGATGCGCTGACCGCCGACAGAAAGGCACTTGCCGATGCACAGACAGCAGCGTATGAACAATCGTTGAAGGACGCCGAGTCCAAGGTCCCGGTGCCCGAAGCGGTGGCCGTCAATGCACAGAAATCGGTAGAAGAAGCGAACGCGGCGGACCAGAAAGCGCGCGACGAGAAACTTGCCGAAGTCATTCGTACGGACCAAGCGGCGTACGACGAGGCGAACAAGCAAGCGGTCCTCGATAATCCGCCGAAAAGCACGCTCAAGGCGGACGAACAATATTTAAAAGCCCGACAGGATGCGGCTGATCAGGCGCTCGCGGAAAAGATAAAGAGCGCCAATTACGACATCGAACTTCGCAATGATTTCATAAACAATAACGCAGTCGATGTTTCAACGGACAAGGACAACCAAACAACGTATAGATTCGCGAACACAGAGGACGCCGAAAAATTCAATGAGCTGAATGCGAACGTTAAGAATTCCATCAGCGAATTCAAGACCGCCGCTGACGCGAAAAGCAGTGCCGACAGTGAATTGCGGACGTATATCGACCAGAACTACACCGAGGCCGACAATCTTGCAGCAGGTCTGCAAAAGCATCTCGAAGGCCAGCTCAAGACCGCAGACCTCGAGGTGACCAAGGCACGAGAGGCGCTCGCCGACGCAAAGAGCGGAGATCAAAATGCGGTGATCGATGTGGCGTCGGGGCTCACGCAGGGAGATCTGGTGTCGGCGGCGCAGGCTCGTTTTGACGCGGCGATCGCCAAGAGAGACGGCCTCGAGAAAGATGTGTCGAATCTGACGGCGGGCAACGTGACTCCGGAGCTAAAGGCATTGGCCGAGCGCGAAGAAGGGTCACTGGCGAAGGGAATGAGAGTGACATCGGAATTCATGAAAGAATGGCTGGATCCGAAAACAGCTCTGAAGAACAGCGTTGACGTGGAAAAATTGTCTCCGGAATTGCGAGCCGCGTTTGAACAAGCGCAGCCGCGTGCAAGCGGGCTTGTCAGCATTGCAGGCATGTGGGGCGCGGATATTCTAGACCGTTCAAGGGTAGCTCTTGCGGATGCCGGATGGACATCGCTGACCATCAAAGAAGAGGTTGAGAATTACGTGAATCCGAGGTCGGCCCTGGATAAGGCCGGGAATGCCGCGATGCTTTGGGCCGAAGTGGGTGCGCCGGGTGCGGGCAGGGTCATAAGCTCCATCACCGGAGAAGCGGGAGCGTTCTTCAAGGCGGACGCCAGTCTCGCTACCGATGCAGGTGCGCTCCTAAAAACGGAAACCGGAATTGCCGCTGATGTCGGACGGTCCGGCACCACGTTCGACATTGCGAATTCGGGAGTTCGTGCATCTGACGCGGCCTTGGGCGAACGAAGCGTATGGGATGCTGTTGCACAGCGAAATAATATAGGATATTACGAAAACTTTACGGCGAAAGCGTCCGAACTCCCCGCCGGAACAGCCCTGGATGCGGCAGCGGCAGGGGATGTCACAAATACCGGCGTGAGCGCTCTTGATAGAACTGCTCAATTCGGCAGAGATGCCGGAACGAACGCAGAGGCCGGTTTGGCGAGACCAGCGGTTTCGGCTCAACAGGAACTTCTTACCGGCACCGATGGCATGCTACGCGCCCCGACACCAAAAGATCCCTATGCGAATTTTGACGCGGCGATGGGTGATTTCCGAGCGGCGACCGCAAATTCCGGTGAAGCCGGTACCAATGGCCTGAATGCGGCGGTCAGGAATTTTGATGAGGCTGTCGCGGAAGCAAAATCGGTGGCTGGCGACGTGCGGTCTACGCCCACCGCAATAGATAATGCACTCGCGAAAGTCGACAGTTCTATCGCAGAAGTCAAAGCTGCGGCCGGTGACATGAGGACTTCGGTATCAGGCCAGACCGGAGACGCATTCACCAATGCAGAAAATGCCGCACGAGAGCTGAGAGCAGCCGTTGAAGAGCGCGGGGCGCCACTTGCGGAGGGGAAGACTCCAACAGTGGAACCGACCGCACCGGCCAAGACTGGAACGCCGGATCTGGGGGACTACGTCCCTTCGTATGCGGACAGAATACGAACCGCATACAATGACACAAAAAAGACGGCGACCGACTGGTACGAAGGACTCTTTAGCAAGCCTACCGAGCCCGCGTCCCGTCCGTCCGCTTCTACGGACATTGGAGCCATTGAAACACAGGCTTCAAAAGATGCGCTCGGGGGGAACATCGCAAAGGTTGAATCTGCTCCAGGGAAAGTACTCGATTCGGTACTTTCCGAAAGGCAGGCAATTGCAGAAATAGATGCGGCAGTAGCGCGCGGTGATTCCGCCGTGACGAGGACTGGTGAACAGATCACCAACGATATAAGGGCGGCGTCCGACGATGTCGTTGCGCCCACCACCCCTAAGGATTCGTTTGTCGTAGAAAAGATTAAAGGATGGAGCAGTGATCTGTACGACGGCGTAGCGAATTCGTGGAAGAAGATGTCCGACGCGATCTTCCCAGAAGCGAAAGCGAGTCCCGCACCAAAACCGGAAGACCTCATAGGGGCGAAGCCGGTCGAGGTAGAGGGGTCTGTGGGAGTGGACTATTCCATAGCTCCGCGAACCGATCTGCGAGTTGCGCTCCAAGACACCTTCGCGCGAGAGCGCGCCGCATCAATCCCGAATAATTCCGAGATTGCTCCTACTTCGTGGGCTCAAGGAAACAAGCCGCTCTCAGCGAGTAGGCCGGACATTCCAATAACAGAGCAGTGGGCCAAGGTGGACAGTGCCATCGCGCAGCAAAGGGCCGCGGCAGAGTTGCCGACTGGAGCGGCCGAGCGTGCGTCAACGGCGTCGGAGGGGGCGATACCTTTTGAAAAGGTGTCCGTAAATTCGAGCCCCTCTTCGGACCTGCAGAAATTGGTCGCGGACATCGACAAGCGGGCGGCTCAGGAAGCCCAACTTCGTGCTGCCATAGAGGTGAAAACTCCTCCCCCCGCACCCACCGATATTCCGACCAATACATTCAGTAACGCCAACGTTGGCGACGCGCTACTCGCACCGAAGTCCGCGGACGCAGCGATCGCTCCGAAATTGGAAGTGCCGCCGGCGACGAATCGAGCTCTCGGAGAGAGCACCGGATTTAAACAGGCGAGTGACATCGAACTTACACCAAAAGCAAACACCGCCACCGTCCCGCGTGTCGAGATACCAGAGACCGCGCCGTACCAGCAACCGGTGAAATTACAAGTGTTGGATAATGCCCCAGTGAACGGCGTGGAACGAGTGATAATCGACAGGTCGTCGGGCGTGGTCATTGATGCGAAAGCAACGGCCGAACAGGTCGCTGCTATCCGCGGCGCGCAGGACGCGACCGGAAAGTCTATACGAGTCGTCGTTTCCGAAGACACTGCGGCAGTGCTCGACCGCATCCCGCTGGGTGGTGATATACCCAAGAATCTCGAAGTGTATCCTGTATCAAATCCCGCTCTTGGCAGAAGTGTGACGGTCGCCGAAGCGAAGCCGATTCAGGACATCATTTCGAAAGCTGCACAGGAACCGCAGGGGTATGTCTCATCAAAGATACAGCAATTCAAAGACTGGTGGAGCGGCAAGCCTTCGATCAAATCAGACCTGGCGCCTGCCGCGCCGCAAGATGCAGCGCTTGGCGAGGGCGCCCCGCCGATAGTAAAGGACTTCGAAATACCCGGTTCCAAGCCGCCGACTCCGGCAATTGCTGAAGAGCCAATAGCGTCAGTAGCAGCGAAGGTAGAGAAGCCGTTCGTACAGGAAACGGCGCTTGGTGAAGGCGCGCCGTCCATCGTTAAAGATTTCAAATTGGCGGCGCGTGAGGGCGATGCGATTCCAGCGGTAAAACCCGTCGAACCGGCGCCAGGAGTAAAAGGTGCCACCGAGCCGCCTGTAGTGAAGCCGGCCGTGGTGACAGAACGCACCGTCGCGGATCTCTACACGGAAGCTGGAGCATCTCCGACGGTCGGAAAGATGGTATCGGCCGAAGAAAGCGCAATCACGAAATCCTCATCAATGTGGGATAGGGTCAGTAGCGTAAAGAATTTGTGTGACGGCCGCATGATGATATGCGCCACAGGCGGGGTACTCGGTGCCGCGTATCTCCAAGCAAATTACGGGCCGGGCAGCACGCTGCCGGGCACGGTTCCGCCAGGCGGTGGGGTGAAAACTCCCGCACCGTTCGCCTCGGAGAAGGTGCCAGCAGCGGGATTAAAGCCGCTCGTGCTGAATGATGTTCGCAGCAGGGTGGGGCTCCAGCCAATACCTACAACAGATACTAGACGAACGGGAGGAGGGGGAGTGGCCGATCCCACCGCGAAAGGCGCTGGCGACAATAATCCGTCGATGTCCAAGGTGATGAGCGCCCTGAGTCCGCTCTTCCAGGGACTCGGCGCGATGCTTGGCAAAGCGCTCGGTCTTGGCGGAGCCGCAGCGCCGTCCGGCCCGTGCACATCCGACAACAACACATACAACCAACAACTTCAGACCTATCAGCAGCAGCAATTCCTGTACCAACAACAGATGCAGCAGTACAACTACGCATTGCAGCTTTCCCGGCAGAACGGCAGTATTGCGCCTATCGAGCCGACGCCGCCTTCGCAGCCATGCTTCAAAGCGGCAACGACTCCATCGCCTGCGCCGACACCGACCACAACTGCAAAACAGCCGGTGGTGATCATTACCGCGAATCCGTCTTCGATAGCAGCGGGCAAAACGTCGTTTCTCTCGTGGGCTGCTGTCGGTCCCGATCAGTGCGCCGTCTTTGATCCGACCGACACACAAATAGCGACCGGTACGCCGAGCGGTACTACCACCACAGCGTCACTCACAACAACATCAATATTCAAAGTGACGTGCACCGGTGGTACGGGGTCTGCGAACGGACAGGTGACGGTGACAGTACAATAATTTCGATATGAAAGGTGTCAAGCCCAGGGGCTTGACACCTTTGCTTGCTGCGCCGCTCGGAAGTGAAAGCGGGCTTTCACTTCTCTCGCTATCCTCGCAAGATAAAAAACCGGCGGTCGCAACATGCGCCGCCGATTGTCGATAGGAACTATGCCGACTCACTTGCCGGCTGCCTTGGGCAATTTGAGGATATCGAACTTGATGTAGTCCACTTTGCCCGGGACGGTCGCCGAGAGTTTCTTGATCTCATTCAACGCGAGAAACTCCTGCGCCCTGTTGCCCTCGAGGCGCGCTTTCGCGAGCTTCTTCTGTGCGGCGGTCACCCGACGCATAGTGGCAATAAGATCGTCATAGGCCTTCTCACACACGGCTTTGTTCGGAGGCGTGCACTTGCTCGCCTTATCCGCGATGAGCTCGTTGGTGAGCGAAATTCCGCTTTCGATGCTTGGCATCTCGGCGCGCGCCCACTGGGGCACGAACAACGATGCTGCGAAGATGAGCGCCATGATGAACGTCCTCATTGGAATCCTCCCTGGCCATTGGCCCAAATTAACCTATGTCAAGTATACCACAGAATCACACAAAAAGCAAGTGCTGTGGATAGAGCACCCGAATATTCAAGAAAACGCTTGATTTTGGCGCGTTCTGCTATAATGGCCTCATGAATATTACCTACATAATCTTGGCGATCGTTGCGGTGCTTATCATATGGGCCATTGCCGCGTACAATCGTTTCGTTACTCTCGTGGCGCGCGTACAGGAAGCATGGTCGGATATCGACGTGCAGCTGAAACGCCGCTACGACCTCATTCCGAATCTTGTCGAAACGGTGAAGGGATACGCCACGCACGAAGCGGGAACCTTGCAGAAGGTGACCGAGATGCGCACGCGTGCGATGAACGCGACGACTCCGGACGCGAAAGCCGAGGCAGAAAATATGCTCACGGGCGCACTCAAGTCGCTCTTTGCGGTATCTGAGAATTATCCCGACCTGAAAGCGAACACGAATTTCGTTGAGTTGCAGCGCGAACTCTCTGACACCGAGAACAAGATC
>JBAYUL010000028.1:0-8343 GCA_041675105.1 Minisyncoccota bacterium | reverse complement strand
GTCGTATGGCAACCTCGCGTATAAGACGGCATACATGAAAGCCAACTTCCCTGTCGATTACATGGCCGCGGTGCTTACCGCGGACGCCGGCGATGTGGAAAAGGTCGCCGAGATCGTCGCCGAGTGCAAACGCATGGGCATTTCGATACTGCCGCCCTCGGTCAACGAAAGCAAGGGGAATTTTACCGTCGTCGATGACAAGACGATCCGCTTCGGCCTTTATTCGATAAAGAATTTTGGTACAGGGGTCGCCGATTCGATCATTGCCGCCCGGGCGACGGGGCCGTTCACGGACATCTCCGACTTTGTCGCGCGCATTACCGACAAGAATCTCAATAAAAAGTCGCTCGAATCACTCATCCAATCCGGCGCGCTCGACGAGCTCGCCGAACGGGGTCAACTACTTTTGAATCTGGAGCGATTGCTCGACTACCATAGGGAGTTCACCAAACGCCCGATCGACCAGGGATCCCTCTTTGGCGCGATCACCGCGCCGAGCGCAACGGCGGTCACGCTCGAACCGTGTGCACCCGCGAGCATGGACGAACGGCTTCTGTGGGAGAAAGAGCTCCTCGGCCTCTACATCTCCGGTCATCCGCTCGACAAGTTTAAAGACAAGCTTTCGAACCAGAAGACAACGATCAAGCACGCGAAGGAGAACCTCAAGGGTGTCGAGACCGTCATCGCGGGATACATCGAGACGGTGCAGCATATTCTGACAAAAAAAGGCGAGCGCATGGCCTTTCTTAAGGTCGCCGATCTGTCCGACTCGGTCGAGGTAGTCGTATTCCCCCGCACCCTCAAGGAGAACGAAGCCATACTCGTACCCGCCGCGTGCATCATGCTCAAGGGCCGCATCTCGGAGCGCAACGGCATTCCGAGCTTCGTCGCCGAGAAGGCAAAGGCTCTGTAAATCTTGTGGATTTTCCGCATTGACAAGGCTTCATGAGCCCGTATCGTGTACGAAGGCACAGGCATTTCTGTCGCCAAACTGAAGGAAACCCGACTGATGGCAACAAAAAACAGTGGACGTGCGCGCAAAGCGCTTACCTTGGACAAGCAGCATGTCGCTGCTGCGGTGGGTCTGGTCGAGAAGGTCGCTCTGAAACAGGCGGCACGCGGTCTCGATTTTGGTCCCGTTCATCGACTCGCCGCACACATCAAGACCATTGCCGGCAAAACGCTCGCGGAATTCCGCCAGCTCAATGAGAGCGTCATCGCCGAACTGCGCGAGGCGGCAACGTTTGTCGACCGCAAATACCGCAAGATCGAACATTTGCATGACTTCCTGCGGGGCATCTCGGCCGTCCTGCACATGGCGATCGACAAGATCGCGGCACACGCTGGCCGCGTCGCGGTGTTCCTGATCGCGCTCATCGATCCGAAGCGCGCGAGCGACGTTCGCGTCATGTACCTCCGCGCGTGACCTGATCGAGATCGGGCATCTATAATTTTTGTACAAACCAGCCGCGCTCGGAGGAACGCGGCTGAACCTTTTTGCACCCCTTCATATTATTGCTATCATGCTGAGATCATGGCCGACATCGAGCAAATTCGTCACACGCTCTCGCACCTCACCGTAGCCGCAGTGCGCGAATTATGGCCGGGATCCCAAAATGCGATCGGACCCGCGATCGACAACGGCTTTTATCAAGATTTTGAAATTGCGGGAACGATAACCGATGCCGATCTGCCAAAGATAGAGGCGAAAATGCGGAAGCTCTTGCCGAAATGGACTTGTTTCGAGAAAAAAGAAGTAAGCAAAGAAGAAGCTCTGAAAGAGTTCGCGTGGAACAAATACAAATCCGAGCTTATTGAGGAGTTCGCAGGCCAGGGTAAAAAGATCACTTTTCACAATGCGCCAGGACTCGTGGACCTCTGCAAGGGCGGTCACGCGGAAAATCCGGCTACCGAGATCGCTCCGGATTCCTTCAAGCTCGACCGTGTCGCGGGCGCGTACTGGCGGGGCGACGAGAAAAACATAATGCTCACGCGCATCTACGGTCTTGCGTTCAACACCAAGGAAGAGCTCGACGCGTACCTGGCACAGCGCGAAGAGGCGAAGAAACGCGACCACCGCCGCATCGCCAAAGAGCAAGACCTGCTCGTATTTTCCGACCTCGTCGGCTCCGGCATGCCCATGTATACGCCCAAGGGCAACGTCGTGCGCAATGCGATCATCGGCTACTCGCGCGAACTCAACAACGAGCTTGGCTTCGGAGAAGTGCACACTCCCAATATCAACAAAGCGGAACTTTTCAAACTATCGGGGCATTACGACGCATACAAAGAAGACATGCTGAAAGTCTCGTCTCAATACGTGAGCGATGAGATGTTCCTAAAACCAATGAACTGCCCTCAGCACACGCAGATATACGCTTCGCAAATGCGCAGCTACCGCGACCTCCCCATTCGATACGCCGATTTCGCCAACCTCTACCGCGACGAACGTCCGGGTGAACTTTCGGGCCTCACACGCCTGCGCGCATTCGCGCAAGACGATGGCCACATCTTCTGCCGCGAGGATCAGGTAGAGGCAGAACTCCTTGCGGTACTCGACGTGATCCAGAATGCGCTCAAGACATACAAAATTGATTACTGGATCCGGCTTTCGCTGCGCGATCCGAACAAGAAAGAGAAATATCTCGGGTCAGACGAGGCATGGGAACTCTCGCAGCAGCAGTTGCGCCGCGTTTTGGAGAAAAGCGGCGTTCCCTTCAAACCAGTCGACGGCGAAGCGGCATTCTACGGACCGAAAATGGATATCATGGCCGTCGATGCGATTGGCCGCGAGTGGCAAATATCGACGATTCAGGTGGACCGCACGATGCCGGGACGCTTCGGCCTCGAATACACGGCCGAAGATGGTACGAAACATACGCCGGTCATGATCCATCGGGCGCTCATCGGCTCACCCGATCGATTTCTGGGCATCCTCATCGAACACTACGCGGGCGCCTTCCCGCTGTGGATGGCACCCGTCCAGGTGCGCGTGCTTCCGGTATCTGAAAAACATCTCGCATATGCAGAGGCCGTATTCAATGAACTCAAGACTGCGGGTATCCGCGTGGAGCTCATGGCGGAGGACTCGCTCGGCAAGCGCATTCGCAATATGAAGATCGCCAAAGTTCCCTATTTCATCGTCATCGGGGACCAGGAAGTCGAAGCGAATACCGTTACCGTGGAGAATCGCACGGGAGAAAAAAAGACGCAGCCGGTCACCGACTTTCTTGTACAGCTTTCGGACGAGATAACGTCCCGTTCTTAAGATGTAGTTGCCACGCGACTTTTTTCCCGCGCTACAAACTTAGGCTTTCCCGGCTTCTAGCTCGCCCAACTCTTGTTCTGTTTTCATTTCTCTTACCCTCCAAACCCGTCAATAAAATGCTATAGCACTTCATTGACGGGGGGATTTTAGTGATGTTTCAATCCAAAAAACAAGCGTATCTTCGCGTCCCCTTCCAAAGAATCCACGATCATATACAGCAGATCTTTACCCACCTTCAAATCCGCCTTGAGCAACGTCAGCAAGTCCTCACAGTCATACGGATATATCCACACACTGTCCTGCAAGCGTATAAAACCTATCTCCATGACTGTGCGCCGTATTTTCTCTCGAGTGCTCTTGCGATATTCCGGTATGTCAAAAATGAGCACCCGCCACTTTCCATCCCAACGACTTGGTTTCTGTTGTGCGTAATTCCTTGCTTCCAACGTTCTCAGAACAGATTCGCCTTTTTGCGTAAGTCGCAATTTACCGTTATCAGAAACAAGCAATTTCGCTCTTATCAGTCTCTCACATGAGCGCCGTATCGAATCACTGCGACTCGGCGATGGCAGTAGTCCGAACTGTTTCATTGCACTGAGTACCTTTGGCGCAAGCAACGCGACACTGAGTATTCCAGCAACTTTCACGCTCGCGAGAACCGCATTGCGAATTTCATTCTTTCTTGCACGTTTCCTGCTTTCGAATTCTAGAGTTCCCACCCGTCAATTATACGCTATAGCACGGGATTGACGGTATCGCTGCGGCGCTATGATGAAAATGTCTGGATTGAGCTACCTATCCCCTTTTTTCTTACAACGCAAAACCGCCCCTTTCGGGGCGGACTGCGTTTCACTTTTTGGAGCGTCGCGTAGGCGGCGGACTTGAGTGAACTGTTAAGCGCGATTGATCATGATGCGCGGGATACCGTTCTCGCGACTGATGATCATGGCATCCTTCGTCATATGAGTGGTCATGATCGGAAGGTTCGCGAGGTGAACAGGGGCAGTCTCGATCTTTGCTTCGATCGGGGCCGGAGCGGCTACCGGAGTCTCGACGTGCGAGACAGTAACCTGATTCCCATTGCTGCGGAACATCTCGGTCGCGAGAGCGAGCGCACCACCTTTGTAATAGACCAAGAGGTAGGCGCCGGCGACCGCGAGAGCGAGAAGGCTCATCCAGTACATTGCGTTGCCGACAGGTCCGAAGTCAAAGCCGGTGTACGGGATCTGCGAGAGCGAGACGTACGGCGTGACCGGAGCTACCGGAGCGATGTACGACTGCGTGCGGCAGGTGTACGTGCCGCCCGGGCCGGAGACCGTGAGCGAGTAGACCGAGTTGCCGTATGCGTAGAGCGAAGTGGAACCGTTCGGAGCGACATTGCCCACGTTCGGAGTGATGTAGGCCGAGGTCGCACCCGACGAGCTCCAGGTGAGGCTGACCATGCCCGTGCCATATCCGTTACCAATGGTGATGACGCAGTACGGAGCTTGCGACTGATAGATCGGTTGCTGGTACTGGATCGGCTGAACGTACTGTTGCGGATAGACGTATTGGACGATCGGCTGTGCGGTGGCCTGAGTGACCGGAGCAACATTCGTGTTCGTGTTCACGTTGGTGTTCACGTTGTTAATGTTGATCGGCTGCGCAGACTGCTGCTGTTGCTGTTGCTGTTGCTGTTGCTGCTGTTGCTGAACAGGACGCGGGGCCGGAGCCGGCTGGTACGGAATGTACGACTGGTACTGGGGCGGCACGAAGCTGCGAGCAAAGTTCATCGGCTGTGAATACGAGCTCTGTGAGTACGGCTGCGAGTAGTAGTCCTCATAATACGTCTGATCAGAGTACGACGGCGTATCACAGTTACAGTACGCATCCGGATAGTCGCTGTAATTCGAGCTCGGATAATCCGAATAATTTGAACTCGGGTAGTCGCTGTAGTTCGAGCTGCAGTCACCGCCGCATCCATAATCGGAATACGAAGACGGATAGTCGCTGTAGTTCGAGCTGCAGTCACCGCCGCATCCATAATCGGAATACGAAGACGGATAATCGCTGTAGTTCGAGCTCGGATAGTCGCTATAGTTCGAGCCATCGTTGCCGCTGTAGTCAAAACCCCAGTCGGAGGACGAGGTGTCGCTACCGCCGCCGCCGAAGTCAAAGCCCCAATCTTCCTGGGCATGAACGGTCGTGGCAAATGCGCCCAAAGAAAGCGCCGCCGCAATCACTATCACTGCGGAAAGAGCAACGAACAGATTCTTTACAGATGCATTTGTCATAATCGTTTGTGTGATACTAAATGTGAACCTTTAATAATTCTCTACTAATCTACATGAACCCCTCATTAATAACCTAAGCAGTATATCAAAGATTTCACCGCGTGTCAAGGGCATCTTGACACGCGGCAAAGGAGGCAGAAAATGCGCCGTTTAGTGGACCTTGCCACTCACCGACAGCTGCTTGCAGATCTCGAGCGCCTTCGCGCTATCGAAGAAGGCCTTATCGACCTTCGCGAGCGTCAGCTTGTCCGGCAGACCGCCCTGCCACACCGCCCTGTACTTGACGGTGTCGACGATAGAGCCGGTCGTATCGGGCACGCAGCGCGCCGTGTGCGCGTCGCCGGCGTTCATGTCGCTCGGCAGCTTCACCACGGCACCGTTCGAGCCGTACGACACGACGATGCGAACGCCGTTGGCCGTGCTGTCGATCCGGGCACCTTGATTGCAGCCCTTGATCGCGGCGAGGTCGGCGTCCTTGAACGTGATCGTGAATTTCTTCATCGCGCCAACGTCGGCACGTTCGAAGCTCACGACCTCGCATTTCTGCGACGTCTGCTTATCGGTCGGATACTCGCTGCTCGCAGCGAGTGCGGCCGACGACGAGAGACACAGGGCCGCGACAGCGGCCATCGTGATCTTACGCATGGTTCCAGTCCTCCTGGGGTTTGAATGATCGTAGCTTCTTGTGAAAGCTATTTGGAAACAAGTCGGTGACTTGTTTCCAAAAGTGCGTTCAAAAAAGTGGGTGGAAGCGGCGCGAATTGTGCGCCGCTTCCGGGTCGTGAGGATCAGTTGAAGCCGTCGCATCCGCGACCGGTATCGGTGCCGCCGCGTGCGACACATTCTTCCGGACTGCGGGGCGCACCGCGCACATAGCCGCCACCGGGGGTACCGGGAGCGCTGGTGCGAGTGGTCTGTCCGGGCTTGCACGGCGGCAAGCCACGGATGTAGACGCCCGGCGGGCAGCAGACCATCTTGTGACGGATCTGTGCCGGCGGTTGCGGCGCGACGACGAACGGCTTGCGCTCGGCGAACGCCGACGGACGCTGCTGCAGGACCGTGATCTTCGGGGTCGGAGCGTGAACGATCTCCGGCACTTCGACGATCACGATACGCTTCTTCACGTAGACGGTCTGCGGCGCGGGCTCGGTCACCTTGACCGGCTGCGTCTCGACCGGCGTGCTGCAGTTCTTCGCGCACTTCGCGCGCTTCGCCTTTTTCTCCTTGGCGTAGATCGGCACGCGAACGAGCTTTTCCTTGTAGCCGATGATCTTGCGGGGCTTCTTCACCTCGCAGTTCGGTGCGCAGTCCTCGACCAGCTCGGTCGAGGGCAGAGCGGCGGCCGGAGCCGTCTGTTGCGGAACCGGAGCCTGCTGGTGTTGCTGCGGTGCCGGGGTCGCTTGTTCGACGGGCTGCACGATCACGCCCGGTGACTTATCCGGGTCGAACGTGTCCGTCGGAGCCGCCTGCGCGGCAGGCGCCGGTAACGCACCGGCATTCTGCGCGTAGCTGTTCGCGGTCGTCAGGGCGAGCGCCCCACAAAGCGCGAGCAATGAGATCGTCTTCTTCATCGCGTATCCTCCTCATGATGCCCCTGCGGGCGCTTAGAGAACAAGTGCTCTTCCCTTTCGGGAGAGCGGTGAGTCGTCGTCTTTCGAAGACTATCTGGCCGCTTCACAAAGTGCAGCTTCCAGAATGATATTCGCAAGAAGTTTTCGGAAGCGGCGGCACGATGCGCGCCGCTTCCGAGTCGTAGGTAGGTCGTGGAGGTGATCAGTTGTAACCGTCACATCCGCGACCGGTATTGGTACCGCCACGCTTGACGCATTCCGCGGCATTTCGCGGAGCGCCACGGACGTAGCCGCCGCCGGGGGTGCCGGGTCCGGAACGAAACTGGCCCTGCACCGCGTAGCCGCCGGTGCCGAACAGCGGTTCGCCGTTCACGAAGTGCTTGAAGCCGTAGAGCAAGATCAGGACCGCGACTGCGATCCAGACAATGTTCCACGCTTTGCTCGCTCCGCCACCGCCTCCACCGCCTGCTGCTGGTGTCGCCATCGGATCGCCTCCTTCTGTTGGCGGCAAGGGACGGTCGCGATAGTAGTCGCGCACCGCCGGTGCCTGAGTTTCATCCTTCACGGGAACGCGAGTTACGCGCTCCGTGACATTTCTGTCGACGTCTTCGCGGATCCGGATCTGCAACGCCTGCTTCGGCGCTGCTTCGGGTCGCGTATCGGTCGAAGCTGCTGCCGGTGCCGGCATGGTGATCTCCCTCTATGTACCTGCTGAATGAACTCATTCAGCAGAATAAAATTCTGTGAACTTATATCTATTATAGCACCACTGCACCCTTTGTCAAGGGCGCGCTTCATCTTTATATTAAGCCACGGAATCGTAAAAAAGAAAGGCGGCGCCGAGATTTTCACCCGGCGCCACGCTTGAGTCCCCTTCGATTGGGTCATTTGACGTCGACCCAGCTCATGCAATCGTCCGGGACTTCGATCGCCTTGCCTGCGAGGTGCAGGACGACCTTGACGTTGACGGGCAATTCCGCGCTCGCCGGTTCGAGAACGACCGGCGTCGGGATCGCGATCTTCAGCTGCTGCGCAGCCGTTTTCGGTGCTTTCATGGGTATCGTTCCTATCCCTTGAATGGCTGGCCGTTGCATCGTGGCCGCGGCCAGTTGAGCATCAGATAACGCAAATGTCAAGAGTTCTTATTTTTGCTGTGCTTTTATTTCTTTGGCAGCTTTGAGACCCGCTTCCTGGATATCGCGCTTGAGCGCAAGTCCGCTCGCTTCCGCTT
>JBAYUL010000027.1:0-8604 GCA_041675105.1 Minisyncoccota bacterium | reverse complement strand
CCTTTCATATAAAACTCTTGTTCGTTGACGGCGTCGTGTTTGCCATCGAGTATCTCCGCAAAGCTGCGGACAGTGTCCGCGAGCGGAACATATTTGCCTTTCTTGCCGGTAAAGGCTTCAGCCACGGACATCGGCTGCGAAAGGAATCGTTGCACCTTACGCGCGCGGTAGACGAGTTTCTTGTCCTCATCGGAAAGCTCTTCGATACCGAGAATGGCGATGATATCCTGAAGGTCCTTGTAGCGCTGCAGAACGCGCTTCGTTTCGTTGGCGACGCGATAATGTTCTTCGCCGACGATCTCCGGCGTGAGCGCTGTTGAACTCGACTCGAGCGGGTCGATGGCTGGGAAAATGGCGAGTGCCGCAAGAGAACGCGAGAGCACGATGGTCGAGTCGAGGTGCGCGAACGTGGTGGCGGGAGCCGGGTCGGTGAGGTCGTCTGCGGGCACGTAAATAGCTTGCACCGATGTGATAGAGCCCTCGGTCGTTGAGGTGATGCGTTCCTGCAGGAGTCCCATTTCTTCGGCGAGCGTCGGCTGGTAACCCACTGCCGACGGCACGCGGCCGAGAAGCGACGATACTTCAGAGCCCGCCTGGACGAAGCGAAACACGTTGTCCATGAAAAAGAGCACGTCTTTGCCGCCCTCATCGCGGAACGCTTCGGCCATCGTGAGACCCGAGAGCGCAACGCGCGCGCGAGCGCCCGGCACTTCGTTCATCTGGCCAAATACGAGCGCGGTCTTGTCGAGTACGCCTGAATCTTTCATTTCATGATAGAGGTCGTTGCCTTCGCGCACGCGCTCGCCGACTCCCGCGAATACCGAGTAGCCGCCGTGTTCGCTCGCGACGTTGTGGATGAGTTCCTGAATGAGAACGGTCTTACCGACGCCTGCGCCGCCGAAAAGCCCCACTTTGCCGCCCTTGATGAATGGAGCGAGGAGGTCTACGGCTTTGATGCCTGTCTCGAAGAGTTCTGCTTTCGTTGATTGTCGTGTGTATGCAGGCGGATCCTGGTGAATGGGAAGGCGCTTCGAATCTTTTGGTACATCGGCAATGCCGTCGATCGGATCGCCCACGACATTGAACATGCGTCCAAGTGCCACCTCGCCTACCGGCACTGATATCGGAGAGCCCGTATCGACTACTTCCGTCTCTCGTGCGAGTCCGGCGGTATCCTGCATTGCGATGCAGCGCGCGCGGTTGAGCCCCAGATGCTGAGCTACCTCAAGCGTGAGTGTATTGCCGAGGTGCTTCACATGGAGCGCGTTCTTGATGGCGGGAAGCCCCGTATCAAAGCGCACGTCGACGACCGGTCCGATAATCTGAGTGATAGTTCCTTTTGTCATAAGATGCCGCAGTTTAGCCTTTTAAACCTATTAATTCAAGTGGATTCATACCGAGGTCGACGAAGTTTTTTGCCGAGCGCAGCAGCGGTTCCGGAAGCTTCCCCCATTCGCACCATCGCCACTCTGCGAATTTTTCCGGCTCGGTAAGTGTCGCCTCGCCCGACTTCCAATCCGCAACGAAGTGCAGCGTTATGTAGTGCTGCTGAACCTCTTCATACACATCGTTCGTGAACGTGATGAAACGCACGTTTTCGACTTTGATGCCTGTTTCTTCCAATGTTTCTCTCGCGGCGCACACCTCCGGCGTTTCGTATAATTCAAGCTTGCCACCCGGCGGCGACCACGTATTCGGCGCATGTTTCCACGTGCGGTACCCGAGAAGCACCTTCCCGTTCCGGACTACCCACACTCCCGTACCGACTCGTGGCCATTTCTCCTCCGTCATACAAAGTCTTTTAGAAGGATCTCCTTCGCTTTTTCTATTGATCGAAAGCGGTGACTTATCTTGTGCTTTTCCTTTGGCTCCATTTCCCCACCCGTCTTATCGGTCCCCTCGTATATGAATATAGGATCTTGTCCGAACCCGTTGGTTCCGCGTGCCTCGTGCGCGATCTTCCCCCTCACGATGCCTTCACAAATGCGAACGACATCGGTTACCGGGTCGTAGAGGGCGATCGTTGAACGGAATTGTGCGCCGCGCTTTTCCTCCGGAACATTCGCGAGCTCGGCGATGATCTTTGCGTGTCCGTTATCAGGTGTGCCTTCGGCGTAGCGTTTCGTGAATACTCCCGGCTTACCGTCGAGTGCATCGATCTCCAAGCCGGAATCTTCACCGAGCGAAAGCTTCCCGGATTTCTTCCCGCAAATGAATGCCTTGATGAGCGCGTTGCCTTCGAAGGTCTCCCCTACTTCTTCAATATCGAAGTCTGCGCCAAATCCCACGTCATCCACCGTAAGCAGTTCGAACGGAGCACCGCAAAGAAGATGTTCCATCTCTGCCAACTTTTTGCGATTATGGGTTGCGATAAGAAGCTCGCGCATATACTAAAAGACCTTCATTTCCAGGCGGAGCGTCTCGGCAAAGTCATTTTCGATCTTTGGCTGCTCGATCTTATAATTCTTCAGAATCCTCTTCACCTCCTTTAGAGCTTCCGCTTGCAATTCAGGTATCGTCTCTGCAGCCGAGCGTATGAGTTTTTCTTGAACAGCCTCTTGCAGGGCGATGAGATGTTTCTCCTCCAGCTGGTGCAGCTCGACCATTTCGTGGAGTACTTTCTCACTACTCAAATAGACCGCATTCTTCATTTGGGCATAATCGTCCATAATTCGGATATGGGCCTCATTGTTCTCGAATTTCTCCATACCTCGATGCCTTATTTCATCGCTTCAATGCCCGAGGTGATCTCTGATACTTCGCGCGTGATCGCCGCCTGACGGACCTTGTTGAAGGTGCGGGTGAGGCCCTTGGCCATATCGCGCGCCTTGTCGGTCGCGCTCTTCATCGCGACCATGCGCGCTGAGTGCTCAGATGCCTTGTTCTCGAGGAGAGCATGGAATGCGGCGATGTTGAGAAGCTTCGGCAAGAGCACCGAGAGCACTGAGTCAGAGTCAGGTTCAATTGTATAAGTTGCGGGCTTGCCCTCCGAAGCCTTGGCGGAGGATGGGGCATACTTGCCGCGCACGGGGCGGATGCCTGCCACGATGTCATGCATCGTTTCGGGGCGGATGGGCACGATCTGTCGGACGGTCGGGTTCTGTTCGAAGGTCGATATAAAATTTTGATACGCCACAAAGACGCTCGCAATGTCAGTACGCGCGAGTATGGCAGCGGTAAGTTCCGCCATCTCCGATTCGGAGATGCCGTCGCTTACGTTCGTGTGGACACTTCCCACCGTGTACCCGCGCGACGTGAAATATTCTCCACCTCTGCGACCGAATGCGTACACAACGACGTTATCTTTGACGAGGTTTAGCCTCGTCAATTCCTTTTCGACGAGTCTGATCACACCGCTATTGAGTGCGCCCGCTAGGCCCTTGTCGCTTGTCACGACGATGAACGCGGTCTTTCCGGTGCGAGTCTGCATGAGCGGGTGGCGTGCGATATCTGCCGTACCTGAAAGACGTTCAAGTACTGAGAGCGCGGCGGCCGCATACGAACGTCCCGAGAGCGCTCGTTCCTGACCCTTGCGCATCTTTACGGCCGAAACCGCCTCCATGGCATGGGTCACCGTACCCGTCTTTTTGTACGAGAGTATCTTCGTTTTGATTGATTTTAGATTTGCCATGTTAGAGATTGTCGTGAGTCTTGCGAACTACAAGCTCTTACACCCTGAGCCTGTCGAAGGGTTGCTTACTTGCCGACGATGAAGAGCTCTTTGTGCGCGAGCTTGAACTCCTCCATTGCCTGGTTGAGTTCCTTCTTTGCATCGTCTGAAAGCTGACCCGTCTTTTTGATGCCTGCGAGAGTTGTTGAATATTGCCCATCAAGGAACTCGACGAACTGTTTTTCCACCTCGGTGACCATGGTGACCGGGGCTTCGAGGAAAAAAGCGTGACTTGCTGCATAGAGCGCCGCTACCTGCTTCTCGAGCGGTATCGGTGACCCGTTCTTCTGTTTGAGCACTTCCACCATGCGTCGTCCGCTTTCGATACGGTCAGCAGTCGCCTTGTCGAGGTCCGATGCGAACTGCATGAACGCCTCAAGGTCACGGAACTGCGCAAGTTCAAGTTTTATGCCGCCCGCTACACCCTTCATCGCCTTCGTCTGTGCGGCTGAACCGACGCGTGAGACGGAGATGCCCACGTCGATGGCGGGACGAATGCCTTTATTGAAGAGATCGGTCACGAGGAACATCTGTCCGTCGGTGATGGAAATGACGTTGGTCGGAATGTAACCGGATACGTCGCCTTCTTGCGTCTCGATGATGGGAAGCGCTGTAATGGAGCCGCCACCCTTTTCCTCGCTGATGCGGCACGCGCGCTCGAGCAGACGGGAGTGCAAGTAAAATACATCGCCCGGATACGCTTCGCGGCCTGGCGGACGTCGCAGGAGGAGCGACAACTGGCGATAAGCGACCGCCTGCTTTGAGAGATCGTCGTACACGATGAGTACATCGCGACCCTGGTCCATAAAGTATTCGCCGATAGCGACTCCGGCGAACGGCGCGAGATATTGGAGCGCTGCAGGAGCCGATGCGGGAGCGTCCACGATGATGCTGTATTCCATAGCGCCCTGCTCGCGAAGCTGCTGTGTGATGCGCGCGGTCTTGGACTCCTTTTGGCCGACGGCAACATAGATGCAGATGGGGCGCGTCGCTTCCGGTTCATATTTCTGGTTGATGATCGCATCGATCGCTACGGTCGTCTTGCCGGTGCCACGATCGCCGATGATGAGCTCGCGCTGGCCGCGTCCGATCGGGATCATTGCGTCGATGGCTTTGGTACCAGTGGCAAGTGGCACGGTGACCGATTTACGGTCAATGACTCCCGCCGCCTGTCGTTCGATCGGCATGAGCTTCGTGTTTTTGAACGGTCCTTTGCCATCAATAGGCTCTCCAAGCGCATTCACTACGCGGCCGAGAAGCTCTTCACCGGACGGTACCGAGAGGATCTTGCCGGTCGATTTCACTGTCATGCCTTCGGAAACACGCGACGTGTCCCCGAGAATGGTGGCACGCACACTGTCCTCTTCAAGGTTCAGGACGAGACCGAAAAGCTCACCGCGTGTTTCCATAGAATCCTGAAGCTTCTTGCCCTTCCCCTCCTCGAAAAGAAGGACTTCACTCATGACCGCTTTCGAAAGGCCGTCGATGGCGACAACGCCGTCGCCCACCTGTGTCACGCGTCCGACATGCTGCCCCTCGTGCGAAGGTGCGATGTTCTCTATCTCCTTCAAGATCTTCTCTACCGTTGATGCATCCATATGAATAATCGTTATGCGTTTGTCACGCGTTTATATAATTCGAGCAACTGATTCTTGTAGCTCGCGTCCACGAGCATTCCCCTGCCCTCGAGGCGCCAGCCGCCGATGATCGTATCATCGACTTGCGTCTTGAGGTCCTTCGTCTCGGCGCCAAGCATCTCCACGATCGCTTTGATCTCTTTATGCGCATGCCGCTCATCGCTTTCACGCGCCACGGTAAGCACTACATCATTCTTATTTCCCTCTCGCTCCGCAATGCGAACGAACGCTCTGCCGATGTGAGGCAACAGTGCCACGCGACCATGCTTCACGAGTGATTCACGGAGCGCGTGAACGGCTTTGGCGGGCGTCATCCCGCCTTTGACCATATTCCAGAGCGCCTGTGCATAGGTATGTTCCATACTTTATGCAGACCTCTCGCGAAGGATCTTTTCGGCTGCAAGCATTGCCGCTCGCGCTATTTCCTTCGAACTTTCCGAAAGTGCCTGGCGTTTCGCTTCCTCGGCGCGAGCATTGGCCTCGTTCAGAACGCTTTCCGCACGTGCCTCAGCATCCTTCACAATGGTATTGCCCTTTTCGTCGGCGCGGGTGCGCGCATGCGCGACAAGCTGCTCCGCCTCACGCGCGGCAGCACCGACCAATTCATCTCCCTCCGCTTTCGCCTCTGCAAGCCGTCGCGCCGCTGCTTCAGCCGTGCGAACGCTCTCGGCGATCTTTTCTCGGCGCTCGTCGATGATCTTCAATATCGGTTTGTAGAGCAGGTACGAGAGCACCACGAGCAGCACAGCAAAATTGACCGCTTGTATGAGGAGCAGTTGCCAACTAATACCGAATGCTGCGAAGAGTGCTGACATGTTTGATTGCTATTGCTGTTATCAATTCGCCTTCATTTTGGATGCGATGCTAGGAAGATGAGCTGGCTGCGGCGAGGCGTACTGTGGGTACGACGAGCCGCGAGTCGGCGACATCTGACGAAGCAGCGCGCCAAAATGAAGCGAATTACGTGAATTTGATGATAAAGCCGACTACTAGCGCAAAAATTGCCAATGCGTCCGTCACGGCGATTCCGATGAACATCGTCGCTTGGATCTGACCCGCCGCCTCCGGATTGCGTCCGATCGCGTCGAGCGCGCGTCCTACCAGGATGCCGAGGCCGATGCCCGGACCAATGACGCCAAGGCCGACTGCCAGCGCCATACCCAATGTCTTTGCTACTTCTATATCCATACTCTATGTAATTACTTCTTATAATGAGTACTGTATTACGAGTGACGGAATAATATCATATTCCGCGCCCGTTTCTACTTCCTATCACCTAGTGAGCTTCGTGCGGTTCGGTAATAGCAAGTTTGATGAAAAAAAGCGTCAGAAGTGCGAAGACCGCCGCCTGGAGTGTGCCGATGAATATCTCGAACATCATAAGCGGCACCGGCAAGAGATACGGCATGAAGTACAGCGCGACCGCGATCACCACCTCGCCGGCGAGAATATTGCCGAAGAGCCGGAACGAGAGCGACACGACGCGCACGAGCTCGCCGATGAGCTCAACGAGGCCGACCGCGAAACCGATGGGGTTTTTGATGGGGTTCTGTATGAATTTCTTACCGTACTTCACGACACCGATCGCCAGGATACCGGTGATCTCGATAACGAAGAACGAAACGAGAGCAAGCATCAGCGGCGTATTGAGATCGGTGTTCACGCTGCGGAAGAGCGGCTCACCATGGAAGAGGAGCGAGCCGACACCGGGAATGAACTCCATCAAATTTGCTACCCAGATGAAAAGAAAGATCGTGAGGAGGAGCGGAAAGAAACGGCGGGCCATGTCGCGACTCTCAAGCGTCACGGCGACATAGTCGTATACGTACTCCACGAGCTGTTCAAGCACCGTTTGGAAACGTGATGGCGTCATCTTGAGCTTTCGTCCCATCACGAACGCGAGCACGATAAGAAACGCTACGGCGATCCAGGTCGCCAGGAGTGCGTTCGTGACAGGTACCCCAAATAAAGTACCGAGTCTCTCGGCTGCGATCGCTACGTGAATGCCGCCCTCTTGAGCCTGCTCGGCCAGGGCGGCGCCCGTTACTGCTGGCTCCATCGGCGGCATTTTAGCACGGGAATGACCAAAAAACACCCGCCTGGCGGGTGTTTTTTGTGTTCAAACCGTACTTAGATCGTCGACTTCGCCGGAGGAAGCAGCACGTTGTCTATCAGGTAGACCGTGCCGTTCGAGCCGTTGTACTGCGCAATGACGATCGAGCTGTTCACCATGGGTATCCTGTTCGCGCCATAGCTGAAATTGAGCGCGTCACCGGAAAGTGCCTGGATCTGACCGGCCACCTGCGCATTCGTGTCGATGGCGCGGCCCGAGACCACGTGGTACTGCACGAGACGCTTCTTCTCGGCACTCGTCATCTTCGATATCGTCCCCGCCGGAAGCTGGCTAAATGCTCCGTTGGTCGGCACGAATATCGTGTACTTACCGCCCGCCTGAGGAACGATGGTCGCTGCGACACCCGTCGACTTAAAGAGCGCGCTGAACTCCGAGGTACCCGAGAGTCCGGCGACGATCGAAGCGACGTCGGAATTTGAGTTCGTCACCGGCCGTCCCGTCGTATTACCTGTTCCCGCGCCGGTCGCGCCTGTTCCGCCTGCGGCTCCGTTGGCACCGGTCGCTGTACTAGTGCTTATATCGGTCGACGTATCGACCGGCTGGCGAGACGACAGCCACCACAAACCGAGCGCGGCTATGACCACGATGACGATGAGTCCCGTCCATACTCCCTTATTAGTGTCCATAGTATAAATAGCATTAATCTATTAACCCCTATTAGTGCCGGTTGCCCGGATACTGTAATTGACGCACAACTACGATGAGTCTTTCATGAAGGACTTGATGACGCGTGCCACTTCCTTTTCCGCACCATGAAAGCTGTGCTTGACCTTCGGAATGACGACGACGTGGCCCATGTAGAGCCATTTCATGAACCACTCGCCCATTTTTTTCGCGGATCGGTCGGCATATTCATCCTTCTCTGCCAAAAGCACGAGTATCGGCACCTTCACACTGCGTAGCGCGCGTGGTGTTCTTCCTTCATCCCAGTACGTGAAGATCTCTTCTTCGCTATTACCGGAATAAAGACTTATGAATCGCTGCGCATCTGCGGTCCACGGCCACCCCCATACCGTTTCCGGCAGGAGAGCGTGCTTGTTGCCCTGTTTGATAAACGCGCGAGCGTATCTCTCAGCTTTTTTGAGCGCGGCTTTCCCTTGCGACTTGATCTCGGACGCATACCCATTCATAGGACCGAGCAGAATAATATGACTCACCCCCTT
>JBAYUL010000026.1:0-8648 GCA_041675105.1 Minisyncoccota bacterium | reverse complement strand
TCTTTTGATTCGGTCGTAACAGCCGCCGGAGGGACCGGAGGAGGAGGCGGCACCGCTTCGTATGCCGCCGAGGGTTGGCCCGGGATCGCCGGAGCGGCCGGCAGTAACGGTACTGCTTCGGGGGGAGGAACAAACACGACGGGTGCGGGTGCCGGCGGCGGTGCGGGCGAGCCCGGCGGTGCGGGTGACCTTCCCGGCGGCAACGGCGGCGTGGGAGGCAATGGTGGCCGGTCGGTCAAGAATTACAACGAAGGAAGTCTGGCCACAGGATCACGCATCAGCGTGGTCGTCGGTGCGGGCGGAGTCGGAGGTACCGGAACGAGCTACGGGTGGGGAGCGATGGTCGGGGGCAGAGGCTCTTACGGCGGTGGTGGTAATGGAAGTAATGGCTCGGTCTCGATCACATGGACTAGCGCCCAAACATCACCGGCAACGACCACGCCAGGCTCATGTAATACGAACTCGGCGCTCTACGGTGCTGCCGGTAAGTACA
Source organism: Minisyncoccota bacterium (assembly GCA_041675105.1). GTDB lineage: Bacteria > Patescibacteriota > Minisyncoccia > Phycocordibacterales > UBA2100 > UBA10103. The sequence continues at coordinate 8,155 of JBAYUL010000026.1, read as the reverse complement.
CTTTTACGGTACCGAACGGTGTCACTCAGATCCGCGTGGTGGCGATCGGCGCAGGCGGAGGCGGTGGTGCTGGCTCCGGTGGATGGGGAAGCGGCGGAGGCGGCGGTTGCGGCGGCGGTCTCGACGCGGGAACGATAAACGTCACGCCGGGCCAGAAGATCCCGCTGACCGTCGGATATGGCGGATCGGGCGGCAACGGTTCACAACAGTGTTCCATCTCCGGATTCCCCTGGTGCGGTTCCTTCTACCCTTCTTCGAATGGATCTCCCGGCGGTGATACGGGTATAGCGGATGTCGTGGGGAAAGGCGGAAGCTGGGGACGCACCGGTTTCTACAATCTCTGGAATCAATATGCAGGCGGCACCGGCGGCGGTTCCGGAGGAGGCGGCGGCGGTAACGGATGGCCCGGCTTTTATGGCACGGCTGGCAACGGCGGTACGGCCGGAGGTCAGACCGACAATCAGGGAACGGGCGGATACTGCACGGGCGACGGCTGGAACGTCATTCCATTTTCGTACTATATGTCGAGGGCAACAGCGACGCCTGGAACAGGTGGATATGCTCCGGGAGGATGGAGGTATTGGGGCGGCGGCGGAGGCGGCGGCCTTGTCATCAATAATTCTACGGTCAACGGGCAAGACGGACAGAGCAGTCCGAACAATGGAGGCAAAGGATTCGGTGGTGGCGGTGGCGGTTCGAACATTGATAACCAGGGAGCAGGCGGCGCGGGTGCGTCGGGGGCCGTATATATTGAGTGGAACGGAGGCGAATCAAATTCATGCGCGCTTTCGTGCTCCATCAAATTCGATCAAAATCCGCTCACGGGGGCGTCGACGAAGATCCGATGGACATCTTCGAATGCGTCGCTCTTTTACATCAATAATATCGGCTATGTAAGCGGTACCGGCTCGGCCGTCATATCGAACCCTGGCGACTATAGCGGCACTGTATCGGGTATCGGAAGTACAGCGACGTGTCCTGCGGTGCTTTTGAGTGAGAATACATGCACCACCGTCTCTCAATCGTGTAAGACGAATGGCAATCTTGTCGATAATTGCGGCAGGGCCACCTCCTGTCGCTACGGCTGCTCCACGGACACCAACGAATGCAAAACATCGCAGACCTGCCAAAGTCTGAATGTGTGCGACGCGACCGGCCAGAGGGTCATCAATTTGTGCGACGGCTCAACGGTCAAAGACTGTACCGCTCAGGGGCTCATGTGTGTCGCTGGTGCGTGCACGCTTCCCTCTATCACATTCGAAGCATTCGGTGCGACACGAGGCACGCAAGCATTCACCGCGACAGGGCATTTGCAGGCCTCTCCATTCCTTGTCCGCCCTGGAGAAACAAGCAATATCTATTGGAACGTGACGAACGCTGCTTCGTGCACCGTCACCGGCACGAATGGCGACGGAAGTACGGGCAGCACTACCGGTATATGGAACACCCTGTTCTCAGGGACGAGCGGCAAAGTATCAAGCGGGATCACAAGCCGGACGATCTACACGCTACACTGCTTGTCGTTGCAGGGAGCCACACCTGCGTTCGTGAATGAGACCGCGACCGTGAACCTCTTGCCGTCGTTCCAAGAGCTCTAGTGCTGTTCACAGGAGTGTTGTTTCAAGGAAAATCGACGCGTGAGCGCTTGCTATACTTCACCCATGTACGCTTCATCAGTGCGCGCATCGTTCGTTGTCGCTTTCCTTTTTATTGCGCTCGCGTTCCCCTTCATCGCGCGCGCACAGGAGAGCGACCTCAATTCGACCATCCGGGCATCGCTCGCATCCGACCCGCGCACATCCGGCATGTCGGAAACGCAGATCGATGCGATGGTCGTGCTCCTTTCGCAGAAAGCGCAGCAGCAGGGGATGACATCGAGCGATATCACGTGGCGTCCGCAGGCGGACGGGCCGCGTCCGACCGCGCAAGAGGCATGCGGCAACTTCCCGTCGTTCCTGTGCGTGATCAATACGTCGTTCGGATTCGACGATACTGACTATACGATCCCTATCATCCTCGGCCTCACCTCGCTCTTACTTATCTTTTTCATAGCGCTTTTTCTTGAACGTCATCATGCCCACATGCGGGCACTGAAGGACGCCTCGTCGCAGGTGCTATAAGCAAGATTTGCATCTTTCTTCAGGCGTGTGTATACTCGCACGACTGCTCTTACGAGTAGCACCCATGTCCCTATATCGGGACCACTGGCGCGACTAACGGTCCCGCTCGGTGCGGGAATTTTTTCTACCATATGAAATTCATGATCGGCACCAAAGGACGAATGACCCAGGTCTTCGATGAGAAGGGGGTCGTCACCCCTGCGACCATCGTCGATGCGACGCCGCTTACTGTTACGCAGATCAAATCAAAGGAGAAAGATGGCTACGAAGCCGTACAGGTCGGCAGCGGTACTCGCAAGGAAAAAAATCTCGCCAAGGCGCAGATCGGGCACCTCAAGGATCTTCCTTCGGCCCGCTACCTCCGCGAATTCCGTCCGCCAGCCGGCGGATCAGGCGAGGCCAAGCGAGGTGATGTAATGGATATCACCGTATTCGTTCCGGGTGATATCGTCGAAGTGTCCGCTATATCAAAAGGTAAGGGTTTCCAAGGTGTGGTGAAGCGACACGGTTTCCACGGAGGTCCGCGTTCTCACGGCCAGAAGAATAAAGAGCGTGCTCCTGGTTCGATCGGCGGCGGCGGACGCGCAGGAGGCCGCGTCGTGAAGGGAATGCGCATGGCAGGTCGCATGGGCAATGATCGTGTGACCGTCACGAACCTTCGCGTGCTTCAAGTTGATGCGGAATCGCACACAATACTTATTTCCGGGGCAATTCCGGGTCGTCCGGGTACGCTCGTAGAGATCCGCGGCTCAAATTAGTACAATCTTCGATTTGCCTATATATGAAAACAGATATTTACAATGTAGAGGGTAAGAAGGCGGGAACGATGGAGCTTCCGGAGAATGTATTCGGAGTTCCGTGGAACAACTCGCTTATGTACCAGGTCGTGACCGTCATGCAGGCCAACGCTCGTACGCCGGTCGCACACGTGAAGACGCGCGGCGCTGTACGCGGCGGCGGCAAAAAGCCTTGGCAACAGAAGGGCACCGGTCGCGCACGACACGGTTCCTCGCGCTCTCCGATCTGGCGAGGCGGCGGTGTCACACACGGACCGAGCAATGAGAAGAACTATTCTCGCGTTCTCCCAAAAAAGATGCGCGCAAAGGCCCTCTTTATGGCACTGTCTCGCAAACTCAAAGACGGCGAGATCTTGTTCGTCGATTCGTTCGGTTTCAAGGGTCCCAAGACGGCACTTGCCAAGAAAGCGCTCGTTGCCTTTGGCAAAGTCGATGGGTTCAAGCGCATGTCCTCGTCGCACAATGCAGCTCTCGTCGCCGTCGAAGATTCGACCGACGCGCTCGTGAAAAGCTTCCGCAACATCAGCTCGGTGCAGCTCGAATCGATCGCCAATCTCAACCCGGTATCGGTCCTCAAACATAAGTACCTCATCATCGAAAATCCGGAATCATCGCTCAAGATCGTCGAAAAGCGCGCATCGAAGGGCGGAGAGATCACGGTGGAAAAGACCGAGAAGAAGGCCGCAAAGCTTGTCCGGCCAGGGAAAGCAGTTAAGAAGGCAACCAAATAAACTATATGGCACTCTTTGGAACAAGCAAAAAAAAGTCCGCCGAAGGCGGATCCTCCTCCGGAGGAAATACTAAAGCTAAGTCTGTTTCTCCAGCGAAAGCTTCCGGCACGCCTGCCCTTCGGATCCTTGGCGAAGGAGGGGGAATCGGTCTTTCGCACATCCTCAAGCACGCGCGCATCACCGAAAAGGCGAGCATGCAGCAGGCGAGCGGCGTGTACGTCTTTGATGTCGCGTCGAGCGCCAACAAGCGCGATGTGATGAAGGCGATCAAGGGTCTCTACAACGTAACGCCACGCAAAGTCGCCGTTATCAACGTCCCGAGCAAGGTGAAGCGCAGTGCGCGCACCGGTCGCGTCGGCATGAAGACGGGCGGTAAAAAGGCGTACGTGTACCTTAAGAGCGGTGAGACCATAAACATGTAATTCTATGGCGATCAAAACCTACAAACCGACGTCGAAATCGCAGCGCCAGCACACTTCGATCGACTATCGCAAATTGCTCTCGGGCCACAAGCCGCTCAAATCCCTCCTCAAGGGCAAAAAGCGCATGGGCGGACGCAACTCGTTCGGCCGCATCACGGTGCGCCACCAGGGCGGAGGCCACAAGAAGCGCCTGCGTGATGTGGACTTTAAGTTCGACAAAAAGAATATCCCCGCAAAGATCTCGTCCATTGAATACGACCCGTTCCGCTCGGCATTCATCGGCCTCGCGGTCTACGCCGACGGCGCCAAGCGCTACGTACTCGTCCCGCAGCAGATCAAAGTGGGCGATACATTCGTCGTTTCCGAGACCGCTCCGGTCAAGATCGGCAACCGACTTCCGCTCAGCCTCGTACCGGTGGGCACATTCGTCTACAACATCGAGCTCAAACCGGGTGAAGGAGGTCGTATCGCACGATCGGCCGGTAACTACTGCGAAGTCGTCGCACAGGACGCCGGATATACACACCTCAAAATGCCGTCGACCGAAGTGCGCCGCGTGATCTCCACGTGTTGGGCATCGGTCGGAGCCGCATCCAACGAAGAACATCGTCTCGAGAACTGGGGCAAAGCAGGGCGCACCCGCTGGAAGGGTATTCGCCCGACCGTGCGTGGCACTGTCATGAACCCGGTGGACCACCCGCACGGTGGAGGCGAAGGAAAGCAGGGTCGCGGTATTCGTCGCGCAAAGACCATGTGGGGCAAACCGTCCGGCAAAGGTCAGAAGACCCGTCGTCCGAAGAAATACTCAAATGTGTTCGTGGTCACTCGCCGCCGCGTCGGCAAGAGAAAATAACAACCATACAAAGGTTTGTTAGCAAAATGCGGCGTATCCACACGCCGCATTTTTGGTGTCTGGGAGAGTGTAGAATGAAAGTATTACCATAGAGGCACTTATCCCCATGATCAAAAAGATCGCGCTCACAGGTCTCGGGCTCGCGTTACTCGCTTTTCCTCTCTTCGCTTCGGCCGACGCTGCGAGTGATTTGCAGGCAAAGATCGACGGTCTGCTCGGCCAGATCAGGCAATTGCAGGAGCAGCTGAAACAATTCCAGTCGCCAGACAACTCGATGATCGCCTGCGCTATGGACGCGAAGATCTGCCCCGACGGTACCTCTATTGTGCGTAGCGGGCCCAAGTGTGAATTTGCCGCCTGTCCCGGAGAGACGACCATACAGCCGGTTCCTCCCATAAAGATCCCGCCAAACTACTGCCCCGCGCTCGAGAGGGCCCTCAACCGTGGCGTGAGCGGCGATGACGTAGCCCAGCTTCAGAAATTCTTAGCCACTCAAGGGTTACTCCCAGAAGATTCGACGACAGGCTTCTTCGGTTCCGCAACGGAAGCCGCCGTCCAGAAGCTACAGGCCGCGAATGGTATCGTCGCTTCAGGCGACCGCGCGACGACCGGTTGGGGAGCCGTCGGTCCCGCGACCCGTGCGTGGATCGTGCGCTGGTGCGGTGGGGGTGGCAACAATAACCAGAACTTCTCCGCGTCCCCGACGTCCGGTCAGTCGCCTCTCGCAGTGAATTTCGGCGTGACCGGAGCACCCGCTACCGATTTTTCATCGAAGGACTACACGATTGATTTCGGCGATGGCACATCCGGACAATTCACCATAATAGGGCAACGAGAATGTTTCGCTGCTCCGTGTGATTCGAACATGTATGGGGCCTCCCATACGTACACATCCAATGGTACGTACGTTGCGAAACTCACATACCAGCCGACATTCAATTGCCCGTCGGGTGCCATGTGTCCTCAAGCGATGCCCATGCCTCGCACTGTCGGTACGGTGAAGATCGCGGTCGGCGGTTGCGACAAGCTCGGCCTGGCACTCGGTACTTGCAGGACCGGAACTCCATCGATCACGGGGCTTGATGCGCCGACGTCCCTCGCCGTTGGCCAAACAGGTAATTGGACGGTACATGCATCCGTCGCAAATCAATGGAACACACAGCTCAGTTATTCTGTCGTTTGGGGCGATGAGCCTGAACTTGATCGTCTGCAGGCATATGTGGGGCTTGTCACACCTGCGGTCCATACGTCGGGTTCGTTCACGCACGTCTACGCCAGTGCGGGCACGTACAAGCCGATCTTCACCGTGGCCAACGATATTGGCAGCGCACAGACATCCGCGACCGTAACAGTCGGCGATACGCTGGCATGTACCGCTATGTACCGGATATGCCCGGCAGGCACCCACAATGGCGGCCGATGCAACCAGGATTGCATCCCCGACAATACATCGAGCCTCGTGTTTTCCGGCTCGCTCACGCCTGGAATCGCACCCGGATACGCGACCTTCCGCATTTCGAATGGCACCAATGCCAACAGTTCGTATTCCATTACGTTCGGTGACGGCACGAGCGGACCGGTGTCACCGAATTGTATTGCCACAACAAACAGTATCTCCGATACGCATGACACGATAAGCGGATGCTTCAACAATGGTCAGTATTTCGCTCAGCACACATATGCATCCTCTGGCACATACACGGCAAAGCTGTACGACAATCGCGCCGACTGTGCGGTTGGCCGCGACTGCAGCCTCGGAACCGTGACTATCACCGTCGGCGGTCTCATCGGTGACCCCCATGATTCTAAGTGCCCCGTGGGTACTTCATGGCAGCAGTCCTGCAGTGTCTCGTCGTGCGTGCGGAAAGAAGGTATGACGACGAACTATTGTCCGGATACTCAGAGTTGCACATGGGGGTGCTATCCGCTGCAGACAAGCCCGACACCCAATTGGCCAACTGGCAGTAACGCCGGATTGCAGGCCGTTCGTGCCGCACTCGCTATCGAGAATCAGTACCTCGCGATCGCAAATCAGATGGCCTCACAGAAATGTGTCGCTGCCAATTTCGGCGATATTATGACCGCTTCCCCCAATGTAGTGGGCGCGCAGCAAGCGTTACAGGTGCTCATCCGGCTGCAAAACGACCTTACCGTGGACAGTTCCGCCACGAATCAAACCATCGCGTTGCAACAACTTGATAAACTCATCGCATCAAGACAAATACATACACAGAACGATGTGATGACCGCACAGCAGTCACTTCAGAGGTGCGCGGGCGTGACACCTGACGGCGGCGCATTAAGCAGTGTCGCCAACGCGCTCACAGCGCTGAGGGCCTTTCTGGACAAGCTTTCACAGTAACGGGGCGTTTGTCGGAGTCGTAAGTTGACTTACGGCCTTATATCCTATACATTGTGCGGACTCCCGCAGAAGCGGGTTTTCAATTGAGCCTAGTGAGTCGAGACATGAAAGCTTGCTTTCATGGCCGGCGAACGACGGTTCAATACGAAGTATTGAATACAAACAAAAATATGGCACGATCGCTCAAAAAAGGTCCGTTCGTCGACGAAAAGTTGATGAAAAAAGTTGGCTCCCGAAAATCGGGTGCGGGCTCTATTAAGACATGGGCGCGCCGCTCGCAGATCGCCCCCGAATTCGTAGGCTACACTTTTGCTGTCCATACAGGGAAAAGCTTCGAGGAGGTGCTCGTCACCGAAGACATGGTCGGACATCGCCTGGGTGAATTTGCTCCCACGACCAAATTCCTCCGACATGGAGGCAAGATGCAAAAGGAGATCGAAATGGCCAAACAGCAGGCCGAGATAGCGACCGCTCAGGCCGCCAAGGCGACTACGGCCACCGCCGCGAAGAAATAATATATGAAAGCGCTCCTCAAAAACTATCATCAGTCTCCGCAGAAGGTTCGCCTCGTTGCCGACCTCATCCGTGGCAAGTCGGTCTCGGCTGCGCGCGCTGCACTCACCTTCATGCCGAAGAAGTCGTCCCCGGCGATCCTCAAGCTCCTCGATTCTGCGGTCGCGAACGCCCGCTCTTCGGGGGTCTCGACCGACGAACTTTTTGTGCGCATGATAGCGGTCAACAAGGGTGCCGTTCTCAAGCGCTTCAAGCCGATGGCACGCGGCCGCGCAGCGCAGTTTCACCGCACGATGAGCATCGTCACGCTTGAACTGGGCGCGAATCCCGCCGCCGCTAAAGCTAAGGCGGGCAAGC
>JBAYUL010000025.1:0-9232 GCA_041675105.1 Minisyncoccota bacterium | reverse complement strand
CCGAAAGTGCTCATTATCATCAAGGGGAGCGCCGGCAATACGAGGATCACGACACAATCAACGTTCCACATCCAGGCAACGGCAGTGCAACGCATACTCGACCTATGATCCCACTCATGCAACGTATCAAGAAGATGGGTCCTTGGCTCTGCATTACGGCGCTATCGCAGCGTTGTGTCAGTAGTGTTCGAGAAAAGGCGGGATTCACGCTGATAGAGACACTCGTCGCGGTCTCATTGCTTTCGATCTCGATCGTCGCGCCGATGTCACTCACTGCCCAAAGTCTTGCAACTGCTATCTATGCTCGTGACCAGATCACGGCGTTCAACCTTGCCCAGGAAGGCCTCGAAGCAGTGCGCGCGGTACGCGATGGTCAGATACTGGAGATATCGCAGAATGCGGACGCCTCAGCTATCGATCTGTTCGGTCCGATACCGATCGACAAAGATTTCACGATCGATTCGCGCGAAGCAAATCCGCAGAAGGCGATGACCGATTGTCCCAATACCGGCTGTCCGAGCCTGCAAACTGACGGGACGCTGTATGGATATGACGACGATACTCAAAATTGGCCGACCACATACTTCAAGCGCACGCTCCGCGCACACTACGTAGGAGCGAGCAATGATGAGATCCGTGTCACGGTCACCGTAACGTGGCCGCAACCGAATGGCCAGACCCGCACGTTCCTTATTTTTGACAACCTGTACCGGTGGGTCAACGACGGCAGTGCGGCCGAATGATGATATGAACACCTTTTTCAAAGATCTGCGGCGGTCATTCCCATCCGGAAAACGCGGGTTCACGCTCCTTCTCGCGGCACTCGTGTCGTCTATTGTTCTTTCGCTTGGCAGTTCCATCTTCCTCATCGCAAAGAAACAGATCACGCTCTCTTCGATCGGGCGCGACTCCCAGTTCGCATTCTATGCGGCCGATACCGGAGCAGAATGTGCCCTGTACTGGGATGTTCGCTACGACGCATTCGGAACGACCACACTCGCTGCAGTGCCCACCTGTGATGGCAAGGAGCTCAATGCCGCAGTGGAGTCCGGTACCTTTGGAACGAGACCGTATGTCGTGGAATTCAGGATCAATCTTTTTAGCGACCAGTCGACAGGCTATTGCACCGACGTGACGATCTATAAGAACACATCGAACCCCTATACCGTTATTCACGCGGACGGTTATAGCACGACCTGCGAGGCAATGGGCACAAACAATCGTGCGCTCCAGCGCTCAGTGGAACTGCATTACTAGGACGTGCGCGATACATTCGGAGTGGGATATTTTTCCGGCTCTAGTATGATGGGCCGTATGAAAGAAGTTCCCCAGGAGGTTCGGCATCGATACGAACAGTTGAAAGAGACCGTTAACCGGTATCGAACGCTCTACCACGTATACGACAAGGAAGAGATCTCGCAGGAGGCGCTCGATTCGCTCAAACACGAACTCACGGAGATCGAGAGCGAATACCCGAAGCTCATAGCGCCCGACAGTCCGTCGCAGCGTGTTTCGGGGAAGCCTCTGCCCGGCTTCAAGAAGGTTCCGCACAAGATCGCACAGTGGTCCTTCAACGATGCGTTCACACCGGATGAACTGCGTGAATTTGATTCACGAGTGAAACGATTCCTTCGGTCTAAGGGGATAAGTACCGATCCGACGTACGCATGTGAGTTGAAGATCGATGGGCTCAAGATCGTTTTTGAGTACCAAAAAGGACTGCTTGTCACTGCGGCCACGCGCGGTGACGGCGAGGTCGGAGAGGATGTGACGCAAAACATTAGGACCATTGAATCTGTCCCGCTCTCATTGGCCCGCCCGGTGGATATCATCGTCGAAGGGGAAGTGTGGATGAGTTCAAAGAACCTCGAGCGTTTGAATCGCCATCGCGAGAAGAGCGGAGAGCCGCTGTTCGCGAATCCGCGCAACGTTGCCGCAGGCTCTATCCGCCAACTCGATCCTTCTGTTGCGGCGTCGCGCATGCTCGACGTGTTTATCTACGATGTGGCGGCGACTTCGGAGGTATTTCCGGCGACTCAGCTCGAAGAGCTCAATTATCTGCGCGAACTCGGTTTCAAGGTGAATCCGAACCATGTGCAGGCGAAGTCGATCGACGAGGCGATCGCGTTCTGGGAAACGTGGAAAGAAAAGGGACGCCATCAGGAATACTGGATCGATGGTGTCGTGGTGAAGGTCAACGAACGTACGCTTGAAGAGCAGCTCGGATACACAGGCAAGGCTCCGCGTTTTGCCATCGCCTTTAAATTTCCGGCCGAACAGGCGACCACGGTGCTCGAAGATATCGTACTGCAAGTGGGTCGCACCGGCGTGCTCACTCCCGTCGCGCACTTGAAGCCGGTTTTGGTGGCGGGCTCGACCGTGTCGCGAGCGACGCTTCACAACGAAGACGAGATCAAACGACTCGACGTGCGTATCGGCGACACCGTCATTCTTCAAAAAGCGGGTGATGTGATCCCCGAGATCGTACAGGTGGTAAAAGAATTGCGACCCAAGAATGCAAAGTCGTACACATGGCCGTCAAAGGTCGCGGCCTGCGGCGGCGATGGTTCGATAGAGCGCGTTCCCGGTCAGGCTGCATGGCGATGCGTGAACCGCGAATCTCCCGAGCGGATTCGCCGCGTGTGGGAACATTTCGTATCGCGCAAAGCCCTCGATATCGACGGCGTGGGAGAGAAGGTGACCGCTGCGCTTCTCGATGCAGGATTGGTGCAGACATTCGATGATCTTTTTACACTCGAGGAGGGAGATTTTCTTGAACTCGAAGGTTTCGCTGAGATCTCGGCAAAGAAAGCAGTCGACGCGATCCGCGCTGCTTCAAAGAATGTGCCGCTCGCGCGACTTCTCACCGCGCTTTCTATCGATCATGTGGGCGAGGAGACAGCGCGCGACCTAGCTGCGCACTTCGGCACGATCGAGAAACTCCGCAAAGCATCCGTCGAGGAGCTTGAAGCGATAGACGGTGTGGGCGACGTTGTCGCACGGTCGCTTGCTCAGTGGTTCAAAGATAAAAAAAATACGGACATGCTCGATCGCCTGCTCAAACACATCGCTATCGAAAAACCCGCCGTCCGACAAGCTCAAGGTAAACTCAAAGGAAGATCTTTCGTATTCACGGGCGGCCTCGAGAGCATGAGTCGGGAAGAGGCAGGTGAAAAAGTCCGCGCGCTCGGGGGCGAAGTCGTCGGTTCGGTCTCAGGGAAAACCTCCTACGTCGTTTCAGGCGAGTCATCCGGTTCAAAACTCGACAAAGCCCGCTCACTCGATGTTCCCATCCTGACGGAAGATGCCTTCCTTCGTTTACTGAAAGATTATAAACAATAGTAAGAATTTCGACATACACTAACACTACGCTATAGCGTATGCTTAGTGTATGGGGATGCTAGAAAACTCAGGGAAGGGTAAAACAAAGAGAAAGAATATTACGTCGTTCGTCCTCAGTGCGGTTGGCATCGCGGGGTTGCTTGGGGTCGCGGTTGTCGCCCCGAATGTTATTGGTGCGATGGATAAGCTTGGAATGCTTCCGTCGCGACGACAAAAAGAAATCATCAATCGGGCGAGTGATCGTCTCATACATCAAGGACTGCTAAAACGAGAAGGCGGCCTCGTGCGGCTTACTCCGAAGGGAGAAGCCACCTTACGGCACCTCGAAGTGCGCGAGTTCAAGATCATACGACCTAGAAAATGGGATGGTAAGTGGCGGGTTCTCATTTTTGACATTCCCGAATATCGCAAAGGGCTGCGAGACAACGTCCGTCGCACGATTGAGGCCATAGGTTTCATACGTTTGCAGGACAGCGTCTGGGTCTATGCGTATGATTGTGAAGATCTTATTGCACTCCTCAAAGCGGATTTCAAAGTAGGGAAAGATATGCTCTATATGATCGTGGAAGAACTGGAAGGAGACAGACATCTGAGACGGCATTTTGGCATACACTAAGGTGCGCGGTCGCGTAAGTTAAGTGTATGTGATTGATTCAAGACGATGGAGGTCGAGAGCTACCGTTGAGCTGGTTACCAAAAAAGACGTCGTATGTGGTCTCCGGCGACGAAGCCGGCTCGAAGCTCGATAAAGCCCGCACGCTTGGCGTACAAATACTCAATGAAAAAGATTTTTTGAAGCTATTGACATAGCGCCATAATAGGTGTATAATTAACATAGGGAGAGGCCTAGCCTTTCCGACGCAAATTCACAATCAGTTCACAATGGCTGGAGGCAGCAATGTCTACACATCCCATTACCGAGCACAATACCAAGATTGCCGGCGCAGTGCTGCCTTGGATCAGTCTGGAGGAGCTCTCCGACAAGGCCAAAGACCAGCTCGCGCAGCCCCGCAAGCGAGGTGTGAAGCGGATTGCTTGTCTCTACTATGGCGGCACCGCGTTCATGCACTACGTCCCGGTGCTCAAAGACGGCAAGCCAGTCTTCGACAGCAAAGGTCAGCCGAAGCGTGAGCTCGTCCCCACGGATGACCCGACCGTAATGCTGAAGCCCCTCTACGACAAAGCGCTTCTCGACAAAGTCGAGATTGTCTGGGTGCGCGCGACGTCTGATGCCATCGACTCGGTCAACGGACGTTGGGCACATTGGGTCTCGATCGGCAACTGCAGCAAGCTGCTGTACGACCACGTCGACGGCTTCGTCGTCATCGGCGGGACCGATACCATGGCGTTCCTCATGGCCGCCATATGGTTCATGTTCCCGAATTTCGGCAAACCGCTAATCGGATGTGGCGCGCAGGTCACGATCGAGGACCTGGGCGACGACGCGACTCGCAACTTCTATTTCGCGATACTCGCGGCGTGTGCCGACATCAGTGGTGCGCATCTTGCATTCAACCAAGACCTCATGCACGGTCTGCATGTCTTCAAGGTCAGGGCGCAGGGCTTCGACGCATTCACGTCGCCGACCCGATTTATCATCGGCGGTTATGATGGCGAGCTGCGACTCAACGGCAACGAGCCGAAGAGGAACGGTCTCGTCACCGGAAAGCGCCTGATCTACCGTCCGTATTTCCTCGAAGGCATCAAAGTGGTCGAACTGACCCCGGCGACGCCGTCGAAATCCATCATCTACGATTCGATGGATTCGGATTGCTTCGCGCTGTTGCTGCGCACCTTCGGTGCCGGCAACGTGCGGAACAAAGGGATTTACGCAAGCGAGTTGACGCAAGTCGAGGCCATTCAGAAGGTTCACCAGCGCGGGTACCCTGTCATTCTCGGCAGTCCGATGATGGATGGTCGTGTGGAATCGCCCTATGCCACCGGTGCAGCAGTCTCGCCGGAAATCGGCGGCATCTCCGGCGGGGACACGTGTGGCCCGACGCTGCATGTGAAGGCAATGGTCTGCGGCTATCACGCGTGGGACCACAACAATGATCGTCTCGATTACGACAAGTTTCGTCGGCTGATGTATGAGGACCACGTCGGCGAGCTGACCATGAGCATGGCGGCTTAATACAGGTCGCAAGACAAAATAGATGGCGGACACCTCGCGGTGTCCGCCATAAATCTTTATATATTGACCCGGCTTCGTCGCTGGTGCACAGTGGCGCGAGCAATGAGGGGAGAGGCATGTCGATTACCTACATTGATTGCGAGCCACGGCTCGTTCTCGAGAGGGGTCGGCAGTACCGCGGCTGGACCCTCACGCATCTTCTTGAGCTTAACCTCGACGCCGCCTTCGGGACGCATCTCTTTGTGTTCTCGCGCTCCGGCGATGTCGTTCAGATCACCAATGTTCATTGGGGGTCAGACAGGATGTACTGTTGCTTTAACGGTCAGAAAACAATCTGTCCGGTCGAGCTTAAAATGTTCGCAAGTCGCCACACAAAGATACTATCGGACCCGCCGAGGCCGAAATCGCCGCCATCACCGTTCGCGTGGAAGCCGGAAGGCTGACTCCCGCGAGCGGTCTTCTGTTTACATATCGCCTCGCGATAGAGGCTTTTTTCTTGTACTATTCGGCCATGACGATCGATGTAAGCGCTCTGGCAAAGCTCGCGCGACTGGAAGTATCCGAAACAGAACTCAAAACACTTGAGCAGGAAATCCCTGAGATCCTCACGTTTGTTGAAACGATCCAGAAAGCAGACATATCCGGGGTAGCAGAGACGAAAGGTCTGCACAATGTCATGCGTGAAGACAGTGGTGCGATTGAGAGTGGCACACATACGGAAACGATCCTCAAGGCCGCACCGGCGAGAGAGGGTGATCGGGTCGCTGTGAAGCAGGTTCTTACACGTAAGAACAAATAGTATGGACCTTTCGAAGCTCACTATTGCCGAAGCGCGGCGGGCACTCGATGCCAAGGAGTATTCAGCACTCGATCTTACGAACGCGTATCTCGACGCGATCACTGCAAAGGACAAAGAAATTCACGCGTATCTGGAAGTATGGCCAGACTCTGCTCGTGAAGAGGCTAAGGTGGCAGACGCGATGATCGCAAAAGGGGATGCAAAAGCGCTCACGGGCATTCCTATTGCCGTGAAAGACAACATTCTCATTAGTGGCCGCATCGCGAGTGCAGCGTCAAAGATGCTCGAGAATTATTCTGCGTCATACGACGCAGCGGTCATTTCAAAATTAAAGAAGCAAGGAGTCGTTTTCCTTGGGCGCACCAACATGGACGAATTCGCGCTCGGCGGCTCCACTGAGAATTCCGCGTATGGACCAACGAAAAATCCGCACGATACTTCCCGTATACCCGGCGGCACTTCGGGAGGTTCAACAGCAGCCGTAGCAGCGGGGATGGCTCTCGCTGCGCTTGGGAGCGACACGGGCGGTTCCATTCGCCAACCCGCGGCTTTCTGCGGTGTGGTCGGTGTTAAGCCTACATATGGCACGGTTTCGCGCTCGGGTCTCATAGCCGCGGCGTCGTCACTCGATCAGATCGGAACCATCGCGAAGTCGGTCGCAGATGCGCGCACCGTTCTTGGTGTAATTCGCGGCCATGACGAAAACGACAGCACGTCACTACCCGACATCGAGGAAAAAACACCCTCGGCGACAAAAAGGATCGGCGTCCCGCGCGCGTTTCTCAGGGACGGTATCGAACCGGACATGTTTGCACAGTTTGAGAACACATTGCGATCGCTTGAGAAGGCGGGATATACGATCGTCGACGTGGAGCTGCCGGCACTCGAATACGCACTCGCTGTGTACTACATCATCAATCCGGCTGAAGTCTCCACAAATCTAGCTCGGCTCGACGGAATTCGATATGGACTATCAGTGCCGGCTGACACGATCGGCGAGACATACTCAAAATCCCGCGCCGCCGGTTTCGGGCCGGAAACAAGGCGACGCATTTTGGTCGGTACATTCGTGCTCTCTTCAGGATACGCAGACGCGTACTATCGAAAAGCCCGTTCCGTTCGAGAACTCATACGCGCCGACTTCGTGAAAACATTTGAATCAGTCGATGCGATCGTTCTGCCGACGAGCCCTGTCGCTCCGTGGAAGGTCGGGGAAAAAGCGGACCCAGTTTCGCTCTATGCAGCTGACATTTTCACAGTACCCGTCAGTCTCGCAGGCGTGCCCGCGATATCGGTCCCGAGCGGGACTGTGGAGCGCGACGGCAGGCAATTGCCGGTAGGGTTCCAGATCATCGCTCCTCATGAGCGAGAGGACATATTGTTCGCGATCGGCGGTGACGTTGAACGGCAGTAGCCTCGCATACGAATACGGCGGTCTGCTGCGACGAAGTGCGTGGGATAACTCCAGCAACTTTTATCGCACAGGGTATACTTTGACGCATGGAAGGCGATGCTTCGGTGACCGGCGGCATATTCTGGGCACTTCGATTTCTCAGCGACATCGCATTCCGCTGGGTACCGGGCACGGTCGAGGTGGTCACCGGTACCGCGCCCGGTACCAGTCTCCCGATCATTCATGCGATCACGGAACCGGTCAGCATGGGAGAAATGGTCAGTTTTTTTCAGACCGCCGCAGCGCCGGGCACCTATCAGTATTTCTATCATCAGTGGAGCGTGTTCGTAGCCGTCTCAGTGATCGTCTCGCTCTTTCTCGGAGCGGGTATCGTCTACTGCGTGCTCCGTATTTTCCAGATACGTAATAACGAAGCCGAACGTTTCAAGGCCGCGGCGCATCCCATCGCCACGAGGGACATCTCAAAGGCACAATTGCGGTGGAACCGTATCTTGGAGCAGGCACATTCCGATTCTGAACAGGGATGGCGTTTGGCCATACTCGAAGCCGATATTCTTCTAAACGAGTTGCTCGACGTGCTCGGTTATCGCGGTGAGACGATGGCGGATAAAATGAAGCAGGCGGAGCGCGCTACGTTCCACACTATCGACCTCGCGTGGGAAGCGCATCTTGTGCGCAACACCATCGCACACGAGGGTTCGATGCGTGAATTGAATTCGCGCGAGGTCAGGCGCGTTGTATCGCTTTACGAGCAGGTATTTAAGGAATTCCAATTCATAAGCTAATCTATTGGTATGGATGCGATCAACAGTTTCCTACATACGATCCTCGACTTCCTTGTGCAGATACTGACGCTCATTCTGCAACTCTTTATCTATATTCTTTCCTTCATTATTCAATTGGTCCATTCGATCGCCGGGTCGGTATAAAAATTGCTCCGAGGGCCGCTTTGTAGTAAAGTACACCGACGATAGCGGGGTGGAGCAGTAGTAGCTCGCAAGGCTCATAACCTTGAGGTCGCAGGTGCAATTCCTGCCCCCGCAACAAAAATTGCTCGCAATTTTTTGCGAGGGGAATATCGGTGCGGTGCACCGATATGTCAGGAATTGCAGGATTTTGCGGGGCACCCGTTCAGCAGAACGGGTAGCAAAATCAGGGCCGAGAGGAGTTTTGGCGCGACGGCGGCAAAACGAGCTCTTGGCCAATGGCCTTCCTGCCCCCGCAACACGAAAGATCTTAATCACTCAGCATCGCAAAAACAACGGCAGAGCCCGTGGTGAGCACGACAAAAACAGCCGCAATGATAAGAAGCTTCCAATCAAGAAAAAGTATCGCGCGCCCCACCGCATAGAGGAAGAAAATGACTGATGCGGGCCACAGAATGAACGAGTTGATGCCGAGGATCCAATTCCACATGACTCGAGTGTACTAGCCGATTCGCTAAAAACAAGTATAGTTTTCGCATTGTCGGGGGTGTGAATATAACCCGACGGCGTTCGGAAAAAATGAGAAAACGTTGTATTCTCATTTTGTTCCTCACTTG
>JBAYUL010000024.1:0-9985 GCA_041675105.1 Minisyncoccota bacterium | reverse complement strand
TTGCGGCCGTTCTTCATCACCGTCTTTCCCGGCGTCTCGTCAGTGCCCGCAAAGAGATTGCCGCACATGACGGCCGATGCTCCTGCCGCAAGCGCTTTGGCTATGTCGCCCGAGTTGCGGATGCCTCCATCCGCGATAACGGGGATCTTTTTCTTTGATGCCACTTCGGCGACCTCAATGACCGCCGAGAGTTGCGGCACCCCAACGCCGGAGATAAGCCGTGTGGTACAGATCGAACCGGGACCAACGCCCACTTTCACCGCATCGGCGAATGTGCACGCGGCTTTCGCCGCTTCGCCTGTCGCGATGTTGCCGTAGATCATTTTTGCGTGCTTGAGGCCGCTCTTTATCTTTTTTGCGCTCGCGATGACATTCAAATTATGTCCATGCGCGCAGTCGATGACGATGGCGTCGCATCCGGCCTCATCGAGCGCCTTCGCTCGTTCCGCATGGAAAGGTCCGCACGCCGCAGCGACTTTCACGCCCGCGCTTTTTACTTCTTTTACCATTTTGACCTGCTCTTCAACTGAACAGTTGCGGTGTATGACGCCAAGGCCGCCGAGTCTGCCGAGCGCGATCGCCATCCTCGCCTCGGTGACCTTATCCATAGCGGCAGACAAAAAAGGCAGCGCAAGGTCGAGCCCCGCGATGTGCGTCTTCAGCTGTGCTTCCGATGGTTCCATGGCAGAGGCCGATGGACGGATAAGCACGTCGTCGAATGTAAATCCTTCGATGATCTTCACTCCCATGCCTGAGTATACCCCGAGTAGTAAAAACGCAAAATGGCCGGGATCGTAAGTCCTGCGCAAGCAGAGCGCGCCGCGAAGCGGCGCGCTGACACACATTGAGGATCATTTTGCACCGATCAACTTTGCGTCGGCACTTCCGGCAACAGCTCCTCGTCCGCGAGGACGAGCGGCACAAGCGCATCGCCTTCGTCCTTGAAGGCAACACCCGTACCGAGCAGCATTTCGGCATCTCCGATGGCGTCGTAGGTCGGCGCCCCTTTCGCGCTGTCGAGTACTTGCACGCCCTCGCAGTCGAAAGCTGGGCTTACCAGATCGTTGCGATCTCTCAGGTCTACGTTCATGGCATTTCTCCCTGATATTCCGACTATAGCCCTCAATGAAGGCTATTTCTACGATAGAAGACGTCCCACTATGTATGTTTCTTTCTTACCTCCGCAATGACCGCCATGTGGTCGCTCACGCCACTTTCAAGATGCACATGTGAGCATTCGTATGCGGGCGTCGTAAAAAGACAATCCACCATTTTATCTTCCAGTTCATCCCGTTTATCTTTTGCGGCGCGGTGGAGGTCGAGATCAAGGCTCGTCTTGTACTGCGGCGGGATGTTGTCGGTGTACCGCGACGAAAGCATCCCGAAGATCTCTCCGCCCCGGGGAGCATTGAAGTCACCGCAAAGAATGAGATCTTCTTTCGGTCCCACTATCGCAAGCAGCGCGTTCATATGAACCCGCTGTTCCTCGCTCGCGCTGCCGTCAGGCGTCCACGTGAAATGAGTCGTGCCAACGCGGTACAGTTCATCTCGTACTCGGATATCACAAAACAACATCGGTGAGAGTTTGTTGTTGTACGTGGGTTCATCCGCCGTATCCGATTTCGGCAGTTCGCGATCTCCCGTATAAAATGCTACCTCGTGCTTCTCGATCATGAGGGGCGACAGGATCGCAATGCCGACGACATTTTCCTTGCCCTCGTGAGTCTGCCGCGTCATGGGGGCGAATATGTATCGTGCGCCCACCGTCGCCGCAATATCAGCTATGTCGCTTTCCCTCACTTCTTGAAGGCACACAATATCGGCATTTTTTGAGATCAGGAACGGTACCACCAGATCCAAATGCTTCGAGTGCTCGATATTCAGCGAGACCAGCCGCGCTCTCTGCATGGATCACTTTTGCGTGCGCGCTTTCGCTGCCTTGATGAACGCATCGAAGAGCGGATGCGGATCGAGGGGTCGCGCCTTCAGCTCAGGATGGAACTGTGTCCCGAGCATGAACGGATGCATGCTCTTCGGAAGCTCCGCGATCTCCATGAGGTGCCCATCCGGTGAACGCCCCGAGAACACGAGGCCGGCCTTTTCGAGTCGTTCGATGTATTCGGGGTTCACTTCATAGCGGTGGCGGTGGCGCTCCGAGATATTCTTCTTACCATACGCTTCGCGCGCGATCGTACCGTCCGTGAGCTCGCACGGATATGCGCCGAGACGCATCGTGCCGCCGTAGTCGCCCTTGGCCAATTTCTCGATCTGTTCAGGCAAGATCATGATGACCGGGTTCTTCGTCTTGGGATTGATCTCTGTCGTGTGCGCGTCGGGAATGCCGGCGACATTTCGC
Organism: Minisyncoccota bacterium; assembly: GCA_041675105.1. Lineage (GTDB taxonomy): Bacteria > Patescibacteriota > Minisyncoccia > Phycocordibacterales > UBA2100 > UBA10103. Next base: position 7,629 of record JBAYUL010000024.1, on the reverse strand, counting down.
GCGAATTCAACGGTAAGCAACTGCATACCGTAGCAGAGACCGAAATACGGTATCTTGTTCTCGCGTGCGAAGCGAATCACGTTGATCTTTCCCTCGATACCGGTCTCGCCAAAACCGCCGGGCACAAGGATGCCGTCGTAGCCAGCCAAGTCGCTCACGCTCTTGGGATCGTCCTGGTATTTCTTGGCACTGAGCCAGTCGATCTGCGGCTTCACCCCCTGCGTGTATGCAGAGAACTTGATCGCTTCGATGACCGAGATGTAGGCGTCGGAAAGGACGAAGTCTCCGGTGTCGAAATACTTTCCGACAATGCCTATTTTCACCGTTCCCGTACCGTTGTGCACGCGTTCGACGAAATGTTTCCAATCGCCGAAGTCAGAACTCTGCTTTGCCCGCTTGCCGAGCGCCTTCAAGAGAATGTCCGAGAGCTTATCGCGTTCGAAATTGAGCGGCACATCGTAGATGGATTCAACATCGGGCGCCGAAATGATGTGGTCCGGCTGCACGTTGCACCAGATGGCAAGCTTTTCCTTGCGCTTCTTGTCGAGCGGATGCGTCGAACGCGCCATGATGATGTCGGGCTGCACGCCGTATGAATTGAGCTGACGTACCGCGTTCTGCGTCGGCTTGGTCTTCATTTCCCCTATCGTATTCGGTACCGGCAAGTACGAAACCATGACAAAGAGTACGTCCGTGGGATTCTCAAGGTGCATGACGCGCGCGGCATCGATGAAGAGAGCATTTGAGAAATCTCCCAGAGTGCCGCCGATCTCTACGACGGTGACATCGGACTTCGCCATCGTTGCGGAGCGTCGCAGTCTCTCCACGATCTCGTCGCGCACATGCGGTATCGCCTCGACGAACTTGCCGCCGTAGCCGAGATTTCTCTCGCGCTCAATGACCGATTTGTAGACCATCCCGCTCGTCATGTAGTCCTCCGGGCCGAGATCGCGGTTGAGGAAGCGCTCGTAATTCCCCATGTCCTGATCGGTCTCAAGACCCGAATCGAGTACGAACACTTCACCATGTTCGGTAGGATTCATGGTGCCGGCGTCGACATTGAGATACGGATCGATCTTCACGAGATTGACCGAAAATCCGCGCGCCGCGAGGATCTTTCCGATGGAAGCACTCGAAATACCTTTCCCGACGCCCGACATCACGCCGCCGACGACGAAAATGTATTTGTGACCGTTCCGCGGACCTCTTCGAGCAGCCATATCAGTTTCTCAAATACCGTCTCACTGCTAAGTAGCTGGAAAGCGCTCCGAGCGCGATGCCGGAACCCATAAGTACGAGGAAAATGAGCGGGAACGAACTCGTGAAATACGTGAACATGTTGAATGAGCCAAGGAAGCGTTCGGAGCCGGGACCGAGCCAGATCGTGAGCGGATACAACAGTAGAAGTACGACGACCGCGGAGACGACGCCATACAGTACGCCGGCGATCATAAAGGGTCCGCGCACATACCAATGGCCGGCACCGACGAGGTTCATGACGCCGATCTCGTCGCGCGAGGTGTAAATAGCGAGCCGTATCGTATTGAAAGAGATGAGCACCGATGCGAGCGCCATAACGAGCGTGACCACAAAGCCGAGCCTGCGGGACGTGTCGATGATGTTCGTAAGGCGGTCGATCGCGGTCTTGTTCTGATAGAAATTCACCTTGTCGATGACCGGTCCCGAACCGGTGCCGCTCGTTTGCTGGGCCGTCAGGTACTTGGCGATGCTCTCATATTGGCTCGTCTGTTTTGCACGGACCTCAAGCGAAGCGCCGAGCGGATTGTCTCCGAGCTCGTCGAGCGCCTGCATGGTGAGCTGATCGTTCTGATGGCGTGCCTTGAAATCGGCGAGCGCCTGCTCTCGGGAGATATACGTGACCGTGGCCACTTCGGGGAGCGCTTTGAGCGAGGCCTGCACATCCTGTATCTGCTGCTCCGTCGCATCGGTAGTGAAATACACGGTGACATCGACTTTTTGCGTGAGCGAGGTAAGGGTAGAGGTCAGCGCCGCGCCGGCGATCATCAACCCCGCAACAACGAGCAGCGTGATGGTCATGATGAGCACCGCCGTGAATGATACGAAGCCGTTCCGGACGAATCCGGCCAGTCCGTATCGCGCTACTCGTTTTGTGGTGAGCCAGAATGACATAGATATATCTTACAACACGTATTTACCCTGCTTATCGTCGCGGACGATGCGTCCCTGATCCATTGTCACGACACGTCGACCGGCCGAATCAACCACCGATTTGTTGTGGGTCGTGAGGAGGACCGTCGTACCGAGATCATTGATCTTCTTGAGGATCTCGACGACATCGTGAGTGTTAATGGGGTCGAGGTTGCCTGTCGGTTCGTCGGCGATCAGAACGTCGGGCTGGTTGACGATAGCGCGCGCAATGGCGACGCGCTGCTGTTCCCCACCGGAGAGCTCATGCGGGAAACTCCATATCTTGTCCGAGAGCCCCACGAGATCGAGCACGTGCGGGACATCCGCCTGTATGTCTTCGTCACTCTTGCCGGCGACCTCGAGCGCGAATGCGATGTTTTCGTACACATTTTTGGTCGAAAGAAGCCGGAAATCCTGGAAAACCGTGCCTATGTTGCGCCTCATCTTAAGTAATTCTTTGTCGGTGAGTTTGCCGATCTCATTCGAGCCGAAGTAGACCGAACCTTCCGTCGGGACCACTTCCGCGAATAGCATTTTGAGCAATGTGGTCTTTCCCGCGCCTGAATGGCCCACTATTGAAACGAATTCGCCCGGTTCTATGCCGAGCGTTATGTCTTGGACCGCCGGTGGGGCGCCATCAAAGTAAACTTTCGTAACCTTGTCGAAATAGATCATACAACGGAGTCCATTATACTCCGTTCGCTGAGCTATCCAAATTTCGTTCGGCGTCGACGAACGACTGGATATCCCCCTCGAGCACCCGCTCGACGTCGCGACGTTCGTGTTCCGTACGGTGATCCTTTACCAATTGGTACGGATGAAGCACGTATGAGCGTATCTGGCTTCCCCATTCGATCTTGTTGGTCGACGCGACGGACAGACCGCGCGCCTCGGCTGCCTGTGCTTCCTCGCGCATCTGGTAGAGCTTGCCGCGTATCATTTCGAGCGCTTTTTCACGATTTTGGGCCTGACTGCGCTCGCTCGTCACATGGACGGCGATGCCCGTAGGCGTATGCGTCATGCGCACCGCCGTGTCGCGCTTATTCACATTTTGCCCTCCCGGACCGCCCGAACGAGCGACGGTCACCTCGATATCCGTATCGGGTATATGAAGATCCCCGGCATCCGGGAGCTTCGGCAACACTTCGACGAGCGAGAACGACGTCTGTCGCTTGCCAGCAGAATTGAATGGCGACATACGAACGAGACGATGTACGCCCGCTTCACGCTTCAGTGTCCCGTATGCGCCTGAGCCGGCCACTTCGAACGAGATGCTCCGATATCCGCCCATTGTATTTTCGTTGGCGGAAAGCAATCCGGTATTCCATCCCTTCTGCGCGACGTACTTTTTATACATTTCAAAGAGGATACGCGAGAAATCCTCGGCATCGTCGCCGCCCGCTCCGGAAATGATCGAAATAATGGCGTCACTTTTGTCGTATGCTCCACCACCCGCAAGCTTTGTCTTGAGTTCCTGATATTCCTTCAGCACCGTTTGCGCTTTTTCTTTATTCGTCCAAAAATCCGGCGCACCCATGGCCGTTTCGATCTCGAGTATCCGCGCTTGTATCGCCTCTTTTGGCATCGCGCCAAGTATAGCAAAGCGGATTTGACATATACATGGTCAGAACTTACTGTTGCCCCAGCTCAAAAGTGGAGATCCCCGGATGAACAAGTTCGACACAACGCTCGCGGCTGGCACCAAACTGCGGTTGATCGCTTGCGCGGCAGTTCTCGTCGGCGATCATGTGATCCTCGTGAGAAAGAAACGGAAGCCGGAGTGGTATTTTCCGAGCGAGGAACAATACGAGGACCGCCCGTTGCAGGAGATCGCTGCGACCGCATTCCAAGATCGTGTCGGCATCGCGCTTGATCCCGCGAAACTCCAACTGTGGTCCCAGATGGTGAGTCTGACCGGCAAAGATTTCCGACTCTTTGGCACGAGATTGGATGCCGAACAGCACGGATCGATGCCCGGGGTCGGACCGCGCGGACACATGATCATGAAAGCCGCACTCGCGCATCTGAGCGAGGTCAACCTCAGGCCCGTTCACGAAGGGCTTCTGCGCAAGTTGGTCAAGGACTGATCTTACGATCGTGAGTTTGTGAGCGCCGCCGGGGCTTTCTCGGCGGCGCCGTTTAATTTGCTGTCTAACTTGGAGCCACCGTCGCTACACTTGGAAACCCACGGTTTTCCAACGCGAGCAAAGCTCGCTGCCTTCCTTCTCGGGGAACTCCCGCTCCCCGACCCCCTCCCGCCGCGAGGCGGCACACTCACTTCATTCGTGAGCCACCTCGCGGACTAGAACCTCTGGGAAACCCACGGTTTTCCCAATCCTTCCTCCACGGGGAAACAATTGTTTCCCCGACCCCCTTCAAGTTCAAATCCGCGAGGGGGCTCCTCGCTCACTTCGCTCTCTTTGAGCCACCTCGCGGATTTGAACCGCGGACCCCCGCTTTACGAAAGCGGTGCTCTACCAACTGAGCTAAGGTGGCACTACTACGCTCCGGCTACGCCGGAGCTTCGAAGTGCAAGCTGTAGTGGAAAGTCCTACTGCTTGCCCTGCGAAGCTCATGCACTGCTTGAACAAAGAAGTGAACTCGGTGGCAATGTCGCTTATCCTACGTTATTACGACTCCCTTTTCAATCGTACCCACGTTTCATAGATGATGACACCAAGAGTGGCACCGAGCGTGTTGAACGAAAGGTCGAGCATCGTGTTGAAATAGTCGCCGACACCGGTACGCGGTAGCACGAGGACGGCGATGAATTCCGCGAGCTCATTGATGGAGCCGATCGCCATCGCGGCGAATACCGACAGGACCGCACGGCCGACCGCATCGAGGGCAGGCGCGGTCCGCCGCAAGAGATAATGTATCGCTATCGCGATCACCGCATAACCGCAAAGATGCATCACCTGGTCGTATTTCAAGATCACCAACCCTGCGTCATGGCCCGTATAGATATGGAGTAATTGCAATCCGTAGAGTCGCATGCCTTGCACGTGTACGCCGCCGCCGGCCATGTGCAAAATGCCAAGAAACGAGAGTGCCCACAGCAAGCCATTGGGCATTTCCACATCGCGGACGACGTAACTGACGAGAAGCAATGATGCGAGCATGACGACCGTGTATATGGCGAACTCATAGTTCCCGCCATAGATGAACCCCGCGCTGAAAAGCGCGATGTACGCAAGCGTGAAATAGAATATCCGTGCGCGCCCGGAACGCATGAGAGGCTTCATGAGCCGACGACCGGGATTGAACCGGTGACCTCGTCCTTCGCTTATACCTCCGTTTATGTGACTAGTATCGGAGGGCTAGACTGTATCTTTCCCCGCGAGATTACGTCTCCGTCCATCTCATGGGGACCCTTGTCAGTCGTTCGGGCGTTCGCCAGCTGGCGAACGCCACGGTCTTGCCCGCTAGGCCGGGGATTAACCGTTATTCGGGATTCATGTATACGTTGCCGAGTACATGGGCGGGGCATGCGGCCCACCAAGGACGTGCTCTACCAACTGAGCTACGTCGGCACTACTTTGCTCCGGCTACGCCGGAGCTTCGAAGTGCAAGTCGTAGTGGAATGTCCTACTGCTTGCCCTGCGAAGCTCATGCACTGCTTGAGCGAAGAAGGGAGCTACGTCGGCGAGCAAGGGTCGAAATAAGAACGCGTTCTTATTTCACCCGAGCGAAGCCGACGAAAGCTGTGCTTACGTCGGCGAACTCAAGCTCCCCGTTCGCATTCCGATACTATCACGTCACTTTATACTCGCGAAGTGCCGGGATAAGCGACTGCACCGACCCCTCGGTAATGTCCTCCGGCCGTATCGACGCGTGAGCAAAGATCTGACGCTCAATGCCGTACCCCGAAGCAGCGAGTGCGAGGTAGTGCTCTCTGGCGGCATCAGACGACGGATGCCGATGTGTGTATCGCTTGCCCCCTTCATCAAAACGCTCTGCAATTGACACGACACCATACGGAGCGACGCGACAATCGCCGTATTCCACGATCTTCAGCTCGTAGTGCGAATCGTCTTCTAAAATACGGAACATTTTTGAGAATCCTATACCTTCGATGAGTGAGATAGACTTTCCCGAAATTCCTATTTCTCTCACTATCTCACTCGTTGCGGCATGCTCACTCGGCCCGTACTTTGCTGCGTACTCTTTTTGTATCCCCTGCCAATAATCGATGCCTTGTGGGGCTAATAGTTTCGGGAAAAGTGTGAGGTCGGCCTTCAGAATGTTCCCCATGTCGTGAAAAAGGCAGGCCAACACCACGGACCCACTATCGAGCGTTTGGTCGAAAGAGTCACAGATCGTCTTTGCGACCGCCGCGACGCGCAGCTGATGCAGTTGTAGCCCCGGCATGATGCGGTACGCATCGTATATCTCCTGCACGGTCCTCATACGAAAAACGAAATGATAGTCGCGATACCTGCGAGAGCCATGAGCACAACGACGAGCCACCCGAATGCGGTGAGCAGGGGGTGGTTCTTCCATTCCCCCATTATCTCGCTATTGCTCGACAGTCGCACGATGAAGAACAGCATCACGGGCGCCACAAGGCCGTTGCCCACGGCCGAATAGATCAGTGCCTTAATGGGATCAATGCCGACGAAATTAAGAAGAAGGGCAATGACGAGTGAGAGGATGATGATCCCATAAAAGCCGTACGCCTGCCACCATTTTTTATAGAGCCCCTCCTGCCAGTGAAAGGCTTCGGCGACAGCGTAGGCACTTGATCCCGCGAGGACCGGTATCGCCAAGAGGCCGGTCCCAATGATACCGATAGCAAAGAGGGTGAACGCCCATTCTCCCGCGAGCGGCCTCAGCGCTGCGGCAGCATCCGCCGCCGTTCGGATATCGGTGACACCGTGCGAGTACAGTGTCACGGCACATACGGCGACGATGAAAAACATGACGAGATTCGATATGAACATTCCGGCGGCGACATCGATACGCATATCCTTTATATCCTCGGCCGTTGCTCCCTCACGCTCTTCGACCGTCGCCTCTCCTTTCTCAATATCCTCTTCCACCTCCTGCGAGGACTGCCAGAAGAAAAGGTACGGGGAGATCGTCGTGCCGAGGATCGCACACACGAGTATGAGCTGCCCCTTGGAGAACGTAAGCGATGGGAGCAATGTATGCGTGAATATTTGGCCCCAATCGAGGTCTACAATAAGACCGGTCGCTACGTACGCGAAGAGCACGAACGTGAGATATTTCAGGTAGCGCGCATACACATGGTATGAAGTGAATATTTGAAGTGCGAGACTCACCAGCGCAAAGAAGATAACGAGCACAACGAAATGAACTGGCGCGAGAAGCTGGACCGCTTTGGCCATCGCACCCAGGTCGGCGCTGATGTTGAACGTATTTGCAGCAAATAAAAGAGTGACGCACGCGTACAGAACGCCTCGGGAATATTCACGCCGGATATTCTCTGCTAGTCCT
>JBAYUL010000023.1:0-10212 GCA_041675105.1 Minisyncoccota bacterium | reverse complement strand
CAGTGGCTCTGGGACTCGTGCTTCCACGCGATCATTCTTGCTCAATACGATCCCGAAGCAGCGCAGGCGGAGTTGCGCTCGCTGCTCTCCAAACAGTTCGTCGACGGTATGGTACCGCACATCATATATTGGATGCCCGGCATTCTGCATCTGTTCCGCTGGGGAGTGGAAGGAACGAGCTCTCTTACGCAGCCACCGATGATAGCGTATGCCGCATGGGAGATTCATCGCCGCAAATCCGACCGACCATTCCTCGAATCGATCTATCCTGCCCTTCTTGCGTATTACCGGTATCTCGTCGAAAAACGTGACCCGCGGGATAACAGCTTGGTCGGCATCATCAATCCCGACGAGTCCGGAGAGGACAATTCGCCCCGCTTCGATGTGCCACTTTCGGCGAGCGCGAATATTTCATACAAGGAGCATCACACGCTTCGCGAAAAACTGGTTGATGAAAACACAGCATGCAAATTTGATATCGAGGTATGCATGCGTGAGTTCTTCTGGGTGAAAGACGTGCCGTTCAACGCCGTTCTCGTCGAGAACCTGCGCGCACTTGCGCACATCGCATCGCTTCTGAAACACAGTGACGGGGAGCACTTTGCGAATCTGCATGCGGATCTCATCACTACTGCCATGCGCGAGCGGCTTTTTCACAGTGGCGTCTACTGGTCGGCCTACGGTACTGACTACGAGCAGCTCAAAGTTGCCACATGGGCGCATTTCGCGCCGCTTTTCGCAGGGCTCTACTCTGCCGATGAAGCGGAAGTGGTGGTGCGTACCCATCTGCTGAATCCTGAAACATTCTACGCACCGTTCGGTATACGGACCGTTTCAAAAAAGGAGCCCTCGTATCGCGCCGAAGGGTACGCTGACGGTTTTTCGTGGCGCGGCCCCGTATGGATGTCCGTGCATTGGTTCATCTATCGCGGATTGATGCGTTATGGATACAAAACGGAGGCGGAAGACATCCGCAAGAAGAGTGTCACACTTCTTCAGACATCGGGTTTTCGCGAGTGCTTTAATCCGGAGACGGGGGAAGGGCTGGGCGCTCAGGGTTTTACGTGGGGCGCACTCGTCCTCGACATGCACGCGGAGTGATCACCAAGCGCCCGCGAGTAGCGAGAGCAAAGTGTCGACATCCTCGCGTTCGCGAACAAAAAAACGCGCTGCGCTGTTGCGGTCCTTTCCGACCCGTATCGTGACGCCGCGCGCAAGCGTTCTGAAGACGTCTTCGTCGGTCGTGTCGTCGCCGATGAACACGGGGACAACGCGTGCAGGTGAGAGTCTGCACGCGAGGCTCGCCGCGAACGCCTTCGTATGACCCGTACGAGATCGTACATTGAATACGAACTCACCGCCCTCGGCCACATCGAGGACCTGTCGGAACCTCTTCGCGACGGAATGGACATCTTTTTTAAAAGAACGCACGCGCGCCACTGAAAGCAGACGAAAATGCACACTCAGGGTCAATGCTTTGTCTTCGACAAAAGCCCCGGGATAGTGTCTCGCAAGTTCAGTGAACGCGTCGCGCGCCCCGCGAAGATCCTCGTTCACAGAACGCGAGTGTTTTTCGCGACCGCGCACCTTTCCCATCCGCCACTCGGCGCCGTGATTGCCCGCATACCAGATGTTCGCGAGGCCTACACGAGCCGCCACATCGGAAAGCGCGCGACCCGAAATGACGGCGACGCGACCACGTAACGCACACAGACGGAGCAGTTCACGCGTCCGTTTCGACATACGTGCGAGTTCAGGGTGAGCGACGATGGGCGAAAGGACTCCGTCAAAATCCAGCATGAGAAGGAGCCCGTTCTTTCTGACACGGCTGAGAAGATCAGACGGCTGTTTCAGCACGTCTTCCATATCAATCGAGTCGTACGAGCGCTTTGATAAGTTCAGCTGACCACCGGTAAATATTATAATCGCGTACGGAAGCCCGCATCGTTTTCATGCGGCGGTGCTGTTCTGTCTTTGGCATAGTCAGCGCCGCGTGCAGTGCGGCAGCAGTTTCTTCGGCACTGTAAGGGTTCACGATCAGAGCGCCTCTCAGGTCTCGCGAGGCGCCGGTAAACTGACTGAGAATGAGGGCACCGGATTCATCACTACGGGCAGCCACATATTCTTTTGCAACAAGGTTCATGCCATCATGCAGCGAGGTGACGAGACACGCATCGGCGATCTGGTAGAGATGGCGGAGCTCCGCATGACTATAACTACGCCGCTCCAGCACGATGGGTTTCCAGTCGTTCGTAGCGAACTTCGCGTTGATACGCTCGGCTTCGGCAACGACGTGTGCCGTATATTCTTGGTACTTCTCGACCGATTCGCGAGTCGGAGAACCGATCTGGAGAAGCGTGACAGTGCCGATATATTCCGGATGTGAATCGAGCAGGAATTCAAACCCCCTGAAGCGCTCCGGGATTCCCTTGATGTAGTCGAGTCGGTCTACGCCGAGTACCAGATGCGCACTTTTGATGCCCAGATTGTCCAAAATAGTACGATCGGGTTCTTCGTTCGACTCCGCATTGCCGGGGAAGGCGATCGAGATGGGGAACGGCTTCACGAACGTACGGTGTTGGTCTCGGAAAACGGAGAAATGTTCGTAATCGATGCGCGATTCGACCTCGCTTGCGACCGTATCCATGAATGTATTGCAATACTGCTGCGTGTGGAATCCGACAAGGTCGGCGCCGAGCATCCCCTCGAGGATCTCCCTGCGCCACGGGCAGATGCTGAACTGTGCCGCACTCGGCCACGGAATGTGCCAGAAGATCGACACCTGCGCATCAGGTCTGCTCTTCTTTATCATGGCGGGTACGAGCGCAAGGTGATAGTCCTGAACAAGAATGATCGGGTGTTCCACTTGCCTGATCTCTTCGAGCAGTTTCTTTGCAAAAAGGGCGTTGACCTTCTTGTATTCGAGCCAATCTTCGCTCCGGAACTGCGGACGCACGTGCGCCATATGGCAAAGCGGCCACAGCGCCTCATTAGAGAATCCATTGTAATAGCCTTTGACCTCCTTTGGTGTGAGCCACACGCGTTTCAAAGTATATTTCGGCTCTTCGTGCGGCACCCTGAGTTTGCTCTCAGCGTCGACCATCTCCTTATCGGCATTGCCGCTCCCGTGGGCTATCCACATGCCGCCGCAGGCCTCCATTACCGGTTCGATGGCGGTGATGACGCCGCCCGCCGGGACCTTCCATTCGATCTTGCTCTTTACTTTTGTATTCACGTAAGGCTCGCCGTTGGACACAACGAAGATGGGACGATCCTTGAGATATGCCTGTATGAATTCTCTCAGTCGCTCGGCCGTCCAGGGAGAATCGATCTTCTCCAGTCGCATGCGCGCTTCCTCGCGCGCCGCGAAACGCGCCTGTTGTAGGTTGGTCGAGATCTTGAAGATCTCACTCGACAGCGGCTTGAGGAAACTAAAATGCTCGTGGGCATTCTCGCTTACGGTGTCCCCCCGGCGCATCGCACGGATGGATTCTGTGAGTTTCGACAGTGACCTGAAGAATACCCAGCGTATCAGTACGAAAAGGGCCAGCGCGATGAAGAATAATTGCAGTACGAGACGGAGCAAGCTATCTCGCCAAATGTTCCCCACAATGGAATCGATATACGAGGCGTTCTGCGCAATGACCAAAGCGCCGATGACACGATCGTCGTCATCGTGAAGAGGATCTACGTATATGTAGACGCGGCCGGTGCTGCCTTGTGCAAATGCGCCCTCGGGCATATCGCTGTCCATGGCATTCGCAACGAGCGGACTGCGGGGCACGTCGGACGGCAGGTTCTTCGAGACGGCGATCGTATCTCCGGCGTTGTCGATGACCCCGAGACCAACGACCCGCTCGTTATCGGCGATGCGGTCGACGGTCTTTTGTATAGAGGTAGTCGCATTATTGATGAGGGGCTGTTCGATGGACTCCGTCAGGCTGTCCGCGAGTAGTCGGGTCCGATACTGCAGATCTGCTGATAGGCTTAACTCCTCGCGATTCGCCTGTACGAACGTGAATCCGCCAACGATGAGTCCAATGACGAGCATGATGCCGCCGGTGATCAGGAGCACCTGTTTCATCCGATAATAGTACTCGTATTCAAGTAGAAATCTAGGCCGCAGGCTAGGCGTTCTGTCGAATATCCATCGAAAAAGATGATGACAGGGTGGCGCGGATCACACCGCATAGTGCCTGCCTATGCACGGCAGACACTCAAAAGTTCGTCGATCACGATCGCGGTCTCAGCAGGGCCGGTGACCGAACGCGTTTGGATCCCGGTGGAGATGACGACGGCGTCGTTGCCTCCCTCATAGAGGGCATCGCCTACATAGAGCATATCGCCGGGCGAGATCTTCAGTTTTTCTGATAACCAGCGGACGCCATAAGATTTGTTGATGCCTCTGTGCGTGACATCGATGGTGGACGCGCCGCCGGTGCGAATGTCGAACTCGGGCAGTTTTTTCAACAAGTAATCGCGAATGATACGCCGTTTCGCGGCGCCGGGGTCCCATCCCATTTTGATGTCTTGCGGCGCGTCGAGACCGACGACGGTAAATGCTATCTGCGCCTCACGGTCGGCGATCCGCTCGCCGTATTGCTTCGTATCGTGAATGAGCGGCAGGTCTTCGGATGCCTGTGCAAAAGCTATCTTGATCTGTCGCTTCTCGTCGGCTGACAGTGATAGATTATATTCTTCGTTCCACCCGTCGGCCCATGTATATGCCTGTGCCGAGCTGTTGGGCAGCACAATAAGACGACGAATGTGAGGAGTCTTTTCGAGCGGGACTAAAAAACCGTCGTTGATACGCGAAAAACCGGCACCCGATATGATCGCTACAGGAATGCACTCGAGCAAACGCGCCAGGCGCAGAAGCATCTCGGGCTTCGGAGCCTGGAAACTCTCGGCAAGAGTATCGTCGACGTCGAAAACGGCTACTTTCGGGCACTGCATTGCAAAAGAGTACCACAGAGCGTGATAAAATTGCCACACGTGAAGACACGAATACTCATGTTCGGGTGGGAGTTTCCGCCGTTCAACTCCGGTGGCCTCGGCGTTGCGTGCCAGGGGCTCACGCGCTCGCTCTCGCGGCGCGGGTTCGAAGTTCTCTTTGTCATGCCGAAGAAACTTGATGTCAGGTCCGAATTCGCGCGGATGATCTTTGCGGATGTCGACGCTTCGAAAGATGCGGCGGTGCTTGAGGGGTATGTAGTAAATTCGATGCTTACCCCGTACCTGTCGAGCAGTACGTACATGCGCAAAGAAGGCGAGAGAGGCATCTATGGTCGTGATCTTTTCAGTGAGGTCGCTCGGTACCGCGCGACGGGTGCGCGGATCGCACGTGAAGAGACCTTCGATATCATTTATGCGCACGATTGGCTCTCTTTTGGCGCGGGTATCGAAGCAAAAAAGGCAACAGGCAAACCGCTCATCGTGCACGTGCACGCGACCGAATTCGATCGCTGTGGGGGAGAGAGCGGGATCAATCAGGAAGTGTTTGACGTAGAGCGGCAGGGAATGCAGGAGGCCGATTGTGTGATCGCGGTCTCGGAACTCACGAAACAGATCATTATCCGGTATTACGGCATCGCATCCGAGAAAGTGCGCGTCGTCTACAATGGCATCGACGAATCGACGGCGCCGAGCGGCGTTGGTATGCGCCGGCTGCGGTCACTCAAGGAATCAGGATATAAGATCGTACTGTTCCTCGGTCGTATCACCCTTCAGAAGGGACCCGATTATTTTCTCCGTGCTGCGAAACGCGTTCTCGAAAAGGACCCGCGTGTCATATTCGTGGTGTCAGGTTCCGGAGACATGGAAGACAGTATCTTGCAGCTGTCCGCGTCCCTCGGTATATCGAAGAACGTGGTGTTCACCGGATTTTTGACGGGTACCGATCGGCACGAAATGTACGTGGCTGCCGACCTGTTCGTTATGCCGTCGGTCTCTGAACCGTTCGGCATCACACCGCTCGAAAGCATGAAGCTCGGGACACCCGTTCTGATCTCGAAGCAGTCGGGTGTCGCGGAAGTCGTGAAGCACGCCCTCAAAGCCGACTTTTGGGACGTTGACGAGATGGCCAATAAGATCCTTTCTGTCGTTTCGCATCCGGCCCTCGGCGAATCCCTCTCGCGGAATGCGCAGACCGAGGCCGATGCACTCACCTGGGCCGCTGCAGCCATCAAAGTTGATGGCATTGTGCACGAACTCATAAAATAAGGTGCTAAAATAGCGTCACGGGGTCCCCATTTTCATGAAAAGCGTCTGTTTTTATTTCCAGGTCCACCAGCCGTATCGCGTCAAGCGGTACCGCGTATTCGACATCGGCAACGATCCGGAGTACTTCAACGACCGGAGCGAAAGCGACCTCAATAATCGGCGGATCGTCGAGAAAGTCGCACGCAAATCATACATTCCGGCGACGACGCTTCTTCTTTCGCTTCTCGAGCGGCATCCGGAGATGCGCGTTTCGTTTTCGTTCTCTGGCGTTGCGCTCGAACAACTCGAACGGTATGTGCCCGAGGCGATCGAGCTCTTTAAAAAGATCATTGATACCGGCCGCGTCGAGGTGCTCGGCGAGACGTACCACCACTCGCTCTCATTCTTCTACTCAATGCCGGAGTTCGAACGGCAGGTAGGGAAACATCGCGAGCTCGTCCGGCGACTCTTCGGTGTCTGGCCGCGCATTTTCCGAAACACTGAACTTTCGTACCGCAACGATCTCGGAACATGGGCGGACGCCGCGGGGTATGCCGGGGTACTCGCGGAGGGATGGGATCCGATCTTAGGCTGGAGAAGTCCCAACTATGTGTACAAGCCGAAAGGTGCATCCAATGCAAAGCTCCTCCTTAAGAATTATCGGCTCTCCGATGATGTCGCGTTTCGCTTCTCGTCGCGCGATTGGTCGGAGTGGCCGCTCACGGCCGAGAAATTCGGTCAGTGGGTCAATGCGGCCGATGGTGACACGGTGAATCTATTCATGGACTACGAAACGTTCGGTGAGCACCAGTGGGAGGAGACCGGCATCTTCGCGTTCCTCGATAAACTGCCGGAGGAGGTCTATAGAAATCCAAATATTGCTTTCCGCACGCCGTCGGAAGTCATACAAATGCACGAGCCGAAGGATGAGGTGGATATTCCCGATACGCTGACGTGGGCGGATACGGATCGCGATCTCACGGCGTGGACTGGTAATCCGATGCAGAAAGCAGCGATCGAGTCCGTATACGGCATGGAAGACGACGTCATGCAGGTCAACGACGGTAAGATCCTCGAAGATTGGCGGCGCCTCCAGACGTCCGATCATTTCTATTACATGTGCACTAAGTGGTTCGAGGACGGCGACGTGCATGCGTACTTCTCCCCGTATGAATCGCCATACGATGCATATATTTCGTACATGAATGCGTTGTCCGACCTTCGTCTCAGAGTCGAAAAACGCCTCCATTAAGCCATGTCACGGTCTATTGTTCTATCGAACGGTGAACTCTGTGTCGCACTCGATGATCACGCCGAAGTGCGCGATATCTACTATCCGCACGTGGGGCTTGAAGATCACGTGCGTGGGCATTACCTACATCGCGTCGGTGTGTGGGTAGAGGGGACGATGTCATGGTTCTCCGAGGATCCCGAATGGAAGATCGATATCACGTCCGAAACTGATGCGCTCGCGAGCGCCGTCGTCGCGCGGCATGCCAGCCTCGGTGTCGAGCTCATTTTCAAGGACATTGTGTACAATGAAAAACCCGTCTTCATCCGTCGCATCTCGATCAAGAACAGCGCCGATAGGAATCGCGAGATAAAGCTGTACTTTGGCCACCAATTTGAGATCTACAAATCCCACGGGAGCGATACCGCTTATTTCGAACCGCTCTCGAATTCGCTCATCCACTACAAGGGCCGCAGAGTGTTCCTGATGGGCGCGCAGATCGACGGTGTGCCGTTCCAGGATTACGCATGTGGGCGCGCCAATTTCCAAGGCAAAGAGGGAACGCACCGCGATGCCGAGGACGGCATGCTCTCCAAGAATCCTATCGAACACGGGCCCGCCGATTCCGTCATGGGACTCTATGGCAGCTACGCGCCGGCGCAGTCCCGTACGGCGTACTATTGGCTGCTTGCCGCGCAATCGATCGCCGAGGCACAGGAGTTGAATACCTATGTGTCGAAGAAATCGCCGGAGCATATGATCAAGACTGCGAGCAACTATTGGCATGCGTGGATAAACACATACGCATGGGATTTTTCCTCGCTCATGCCCGAACACGTATCGCTCTTCAAACGGAGTCTCGCCGTGGTCCGCGCTCACGTAGATAAGGAGGGCGGCGTGCTCGCGTCGGCGGACTCCGACATGCTCCAGTACGGACTCGACACCTATTCGTACGTATGGCCGCGCGATGCTGCGTATACGGCGCTCGCACTTGATTCGTTCGGAGATACGAACCTGGCACGGCGTTTCTTCGAGTTTTGCCGCGACGTGATCACTGATGAAGGCTATTTCATGCACAAATATCTTCCCGACAAATCACTCGGGTCCTCGTGGCATCCGTGGATACACGAAGGACAATTCCAATTGCCGATACAGGAGGACGAGACCGCTCTCGTGCTGTACGCCTTTTACCAGCATTATCTGAAAAGTCGCGATCTTGAATTTCTTGAAGAGATGTTCACTCCGCTTGTGGAAAAAGGAGCGAATTTCCTTGTGCGGTATCGCGATCCGGTCACCAAGTTGCCGCAGCCTTCGTATGACCTGTGGGAGCGCAAACGCGGATGCTCCACGTTCACATCGTCTACGGTGTTCGGCGCTTTAACAGCGGCGGCGGAAATGTCTCGCATTCTCGGAAAGGACTCCCACGAAGAACAGTACCGCAAGGTCGCTGAAGAGGTACGTGCTGCCATTGTGGAGCATCTGTGGGACGAAAAAATGGGAACGTTCGTGAATATGGTGAACGGTAACGCCGAACACCCGATCTTCGATCGCACTATCGATATGTCGAGCGTCTACGGAGTCTTTTCATTCGGTGTGCTCCCCCCGAACGATCCGAAGCTCGTTCGGGCGTTCGACACGACGGTCATGGCGCTCAGCCAGGGGATAAGCTGCGGAGGCATCGCGCGGTTCTTTGACGACGATTACTACCGCATCGACACGATCTCTCCGGGGAATCCCTGGGTCATCACCACGTTGTGGTATGCGGAGTACCTTCTGGCGATCGCGAAGAACGAAAAAGACCTGAAACGAGTGCGCGATATCTTCAGCTGGGTGGTGAAGCACGCACGGCCCTCGGGGGTGCTCTCAGAACAACTGCATCCGCAGACCGGAGAACAGGTCGGAGCGACACCGCTTACCTGGGCGCATGCATGTTATGTGACGGCCGTTATCAAATATATCGCTCGCGCACGTGAGTTGAGCAAAAACTGAGAGTGGTACAATAGTTGCATGACATTTGAACCATACGCCGCCCGCACACATGAAAAGATGATGGAGGTGCTCATGGAACCGAATGCACAGGGGCCGCTTATCCATTACTACATGGTCCGCGGGGGCTCGAAAAAAAGGAATGTAACGGTACTTGAAACCGGCACAGTCGGCGGCGAATACATAAAAACATATGGCCATTACCACATAGGGAATCTGGATGAGACCTACTGGTTCAGGCAAGGCACTGGTGTCGTATTGCAACAGAAATTGATGGACGAAGGCGGCATACCGCAGCACGATCGTGTTGAGGAGTTTAAGGCTATCGCGGTCAAGGAAGGCGATTCCGTCTATATGCCTCCCGGTCATGGGCATCTCATGGTGAATACCGGCGAAGTATGGCTCGTGATGATCGATGATAGTCCGGTCGAGGGCGTGCAGGATTCTGCTTCGATGCCCGGTCACGCAGATTACGAAGCAGTAAAGAAAATGCGGGGCTTCGCATACTATGTCGTTGAAAAGAATGGCGCACCGGCGCTCATGCCGAATCCGCTCTACAAAGAGATCCGACACGCCGATTTTGGCGGCATTCCGCTCTGCACACTTTGACCCGACATGTACGTTCTTATTGACATCGGCGGGACGAAAACTCGCATAGCGCGAAGCGACCGTCTCGACCGGTTCGATAACTCGATCATATTTCCCACGCCACAGCGCTATGACGATGCATTGCGCCTGATCACCGAGCGGGCAAGAAAACTTGCCGGGGGTGAAGCGATCGAGGCGATGTCGAT
>JBAYUL010000022.1:0-10247 GCA_041675105.1 Minisyncoccota bacterium | reverse complement strand
CGAGCGCACCGACGAAACCGAGCAGAAGAAAGAGCTTGCATGCGCGGGAGGCACGTGCGAAATTATCTAAAAGCCATAAAATGCTACCGTCTGCGTTGTTGCGGAGCCTCTGCGTCATCCTCACCGTACGATTTGTACGGCTCGGATGCCGCATTCTCCGCGCCTAGCATCCGGCAGCATTTTCCGGCTTTTCACACGACATAAAAAGAAAGAGCCCGACGAACCGAAAGGCCGTCGGGCTCTTTCTTTGTTCGTCGGGCGTCATTCGAGCTGCCACATTTCGATCGTGGGTCGTTTGTGCGAGAAAGTCCGGACACTGATTGCGCAGTTATCTGCGATGAACATCTCAGGATATATATTTGGAACTGACTGCTCGGCCACGAGCCGGACGTCGATGTCGACTATAGGCCCGGTGAATCCCTTCTTTTCTCGCGAACGTCTGACCGTCATCTGCACCGCCGTCTTCAGCATGAGATTCACCGCCGGAAAAGGCATCTCATCATCGAGTATGTGCTTGAAATCGTGAAAGTGCCGCAATCTGATCATTGCGCATCCTCCAGTTGGCCTCACAAGACCTTATGCTTTCTTGTCAAGTTAGTCAATATTTGTTATAATATTAGCCTGCGTTAGGCAGCCGCCCCGAGAGTAATCGAGGGGAGGAAAGTCCGGACACGCCCACGTTTCGCAAGAGAGGTGGAGCACGGTAGCGGGTAACGCCCGCCGGGGTAATCCCAGGGATGCGAACAGAGACGCCCAAGCCGAGAGGCAAGGGGATCCGCAAGGATCAGTCCCGACGGAAACGTCGGGAGTGCAACGGCAAAAATCCTACCTGCGTGCAAGGTCGTGTCATCGAAAGGTGAAGAACCGCTCGAGGTGAATGGCAACATTCATCCCAGATACATGGCTGCCACCGACTTGTCGGTACAGAATCCGGCTCATTACGCAGTGAAAGCGAGCAATGCGAAAGCGTTGCTCGCTTTCGCATTCGGGCCAAGCAAGTAAAAGGAGCGAAGCGACTATTACGCAGAACATGAAGAGAGTGTCTGAAAGGACGCTCTCTTCATTTTTGAGTCTCACCATAGAGCCCGAACGGTCTTTTTTCTCGTGTGATACATTGAGCGAATGGGATCCCGCACGGCGATAGGCGACGCAGTCTTGCGCTGGTGTATGATCGCGCTTACCGCCTTCTTGCCCTTCTTCGTCGTCCCCGTATCGTGGGCAACCCCCGCCCAGTCGAAAGTACTGCTTGTATCGATCGCCGTTCTCATCTCGACGTGTGCATGGGCGTGGTCATACTACATGCGACGTTCACACGCGCTACCGAACAGCCGCATTCTTTTTGCGTCAGCACTCTTGCCGACCGTGTATCTCATTTCAGCGCTGGTGTCAGGCCATAAGGGCTCGTCGTTCGTAAGCGGTACAGGTGAACAGGATACTGTCGTAATGATGACGCTTTTATTTGCGCTCATAACCCTGACGGCGGTCGCATATAAGAACACATCGGAAGCCGCGACGGCGTTCATTCGCGCCGTCGTCGTCGGGGGTCTCGTATTGGTCCTCGCTCAGATAACACATCTCATTATTCCGTCGTTCACACTCGGTGTGATGAATGGCAGTGCGACAAGCATATTCGGCTCATGGCATGAGCTTGGCATAGCCTGCGGCCTCTTTGTATTACTCGCCGTTGGATTATGGAATTCGCGTCTTCTGCCATCACCGTGGATATATGCGCTGCGTTCACTTGGCGCGGTATCAGCACTCCTCCTTTTTATTTTGGATATGCAAGACGTCTGGTACATACTCGGGATCGTTCTTTTGCTCTTCGGCTGCTACAAATGGCTCACCTCCGCGCGCGAAGTCCACCATGATACCCGACCGCATACCCATGCGATCGTTCTTCTTGCTATTGGTCTCATATTGATCGTTGCGGGATACGAAGCGGCGTTCATTCACGACCGCATGCCGGCACGGCTGCAGACGGTGCAGACGGAAGTCCGGCCCTCATGGAGCGGAACGTTCATCGTGGGGCGTAAGGTATTGGCCAATGTGCGTCCGCTTGTCTTCGGCTCGGGCCCGAATTCGTTCGCGCGCGAGTGGAGTATCAATAAACCCGCGGACGTCAGCGCCACCGCTTTTTGGAACGTTGACTTCAACTCCGGCGTAGGATTTATACCGACCGCGATCGTGACCGTAGGCTTGCTCGGGCTACTTTCATGGCTCGCGCTTCTTGGCGCACTTTTCTCCGCAGCCACTCGATTCATAGGTAGCCTACGGCAAACGCCAGAGCGTCCGCTTCTGGCCGTCCTCTTTGTCGGCGGTCTCTATCTCGTGGCGTTCCATATATTGAATGTGCCGAATACGGGCCTTTCCGCGCTCACCTTCCTTCTTTTTGGTGTGCTCGCGGTAGCCGATCCTTCGCCTCGTCGCTTGATAACCCTACAGACCCTGGCCACATGGCGCTCGACCGTTGGGACCACCGCCATTGGCGTGCTTGCGATCGTCTTTGTTGGCGCCTCAGTACTCTCCCTACGGGCCACCGTTTCGGATCTGCTCGTGAATCGCAGCATAGCCGTCTATGTCGCGAGCAGTAATGCGGATCACGCACTGCGTCTCATACAAAACGCATTGCTCGTGTCTCCGAATAACGATCGCGGTCACCGTGCAGCCGTGCAGCTCGGCCTTTTTGAATTACAGCGCCTTGCTTCGTCACCGACCACTGATACGGCAACAACAGCGAGGTTCAGCGCCATCCTCGAGTCAACAATTCGACACGGGCTCTCTGCGGTGCGGATCGACAGTTCGGACTACCAAAACTGGTTATCGCTTGCCGGACTCTATCAGAGTATGGGCGGTGCGGGCGTTGTGGACGGATATAAGAACGCAACAGAGGCATACCAAAAGGCAATAACAGCTAATCCCGCCGATCCGCAGCCGCATCTACGACTCGCAGAGATCGCCTTCGCGCAGAAGCATTTCACGAGTGCCAAGAAATATGCGGATGAGGCGATCGCGCTTAAGCCCGATCTCGCCGCAGCCTACTTCTTGCGTTCTTTGGCAGAAGCGCGTAAGAATGAATACCCGGCGGCTGTCTACGATGCTGAAGTGGCGGCCAACATCGCGCACGAAGAGCCGCTGAGCTGGTATAATCTCGGCGCCATCCTCTACGCAGCCGGTTCGTACGATCTTGCGACACAAGCGCTCGAGCGGTCGGTCGCATTACTTGAAGATGCGCAGTCGCTCTACATGCTCGGACTTTCTTATGACAAGCTTGGCAGATCGCAGGATGCGCTCGTCGCATTGCGGAAGGCATCACAACTCAGGCCGAACAGCGAAACGCTCGCAAAGATCATGTTGAATCTGCAAACAGGTAAACCTGCCGTAGTCGACGCGACATCGACGCCCGCTTTATGAACACCATTGAAACCATCCCGGAAAACCGTCCAAGAGTCGACGGTCCACTCGTTGTATGATCTCGGCATTTACGGATCGCGCCCTACGTTTTCTTTCTGCCGAAGTGCGCGGACTGCACGCGGCAGCATATGTGCTCGCTGTATGTGCGCTGCTTTCGTCTTTGCTTGCGCTCGTACGCGATCGACTTCTTGCACATTCGTTCGGGGCATCGGCCACGCTCGACATCTATTACGCCGGTTTCCGTATACCTGACCTTATATTCGTTGCGACGGGCGCGCTCGTGTCGGTATACATGCTCATTCCCGAATTGACGAAACGGACATCTGAGGAACAGAAGGACTACATCGATACCATCATCGTCGGTTTCTCGGTGCTCGCGATCCTCGTGTCGGCGGCGGCGGCGCTTCTCGCGCCGTTCATCCTGTCCCTGTTATTCCCGGAATACGGCGGTGCGCATTTCTCGAACCTCGTGCTCATCACGCGGATCCTCCTTCTCCAGCCTATTTTCCTCGGGTTTTCGAACATCTTGGCGGCCATTACGCAGGTACGCCAACGCTACGCCATATACGCGCTCTCACCGCTCCTGTACAACCTGGGCATCATAGCGGGAGTGGTGTTCCTCTATCCGAAGTGGGGAATAGCGGGTCTCGCGTGGGGCGTTGTATTCGGCGCGCTCATGCACGCTGCCATTCAATTCCCATCGGTGCTTTCGGACGGCTATTTCGCGAGGATCCCGCGTCTGCGGGATCCTCGCGCGCTCATGCGCACTGCTTTTGTATCGCTCCCGCGCGCACTCGCGCTTTCAATGAGTCAACTGACCTTCCTCGGACTTACCGCACTGGCAGCGACGCTCACCTCGGGCTCTATCGCGGTGTTCATGTTCGCCTACAACCTGCAGGCGGTACCGCTTGCTATCATCGGCGCCTCGTACTCAGTAGCCGCATTCCCGACGCTTGCGGCGGCCCTCTCCAGAGGTCATCGTGAGGAATTTATATCGCACGTGGCCATCGCCGCTCGATATGTGTTTTTCTGGTCGGTTCCCGCGAGCGCGCTCATTCTGATCCTACGAGCGTACATCGTGCGCGTCATTTTGGGTTCCGGAGCGTTCGACTGGACCGATACGCGCCTCACCGCCGCCGCGTTCGCGCTCCTCTCATTCTCGCTCGTGGCACAAGGACTTACGCTTCTTTTGGTTCGCGGGTACTACGCCGCAGGACGTACGTTCGTACCTCTCATCGTATCGGCCGGCGTTGCGCTCGGAACGCTCGCACTCGGCTTCGTTTCGCTGCATGTCCTAAACAACGATGCGCTGCTGCGAGAAGTCGAGCGGTCATTGCGCGTGCAGGATATACCGGGAAGCTCCGTGCTGGCGCTCGCATTCTCATACGCGCTCGTATCGATCATCGGCACCCTTGTACTGACACTCCACTTTGAGCGCCGCTTTCCGGGGTTCCTCGCACAGATCTGGCGAGCGGTGGTGGACAGCGTTCTCGCGTCGTGCCTCGCAGCACTCGGTGCATACGGGGCACTTGCGGTATTCGGCACCTTCATCACGACTGATACGACAGTGTCCATCTTCTCGCTCGGCCTTCTTGGCGGCACGGTTGGCATCGTGATCGCGGCATTGACATACTATGCGCTGGGAAGCAGGGAATTTTCCGAGACGTTCACTGCGATACATTCCCGATTGTGGCGCAAGACGAAAGAAGAGGGCATTACGCTCGTTACCTCGGCGGAACAATAAGGTTAGGGAGGTCGGTCGGGGACCTTTTTGTGTCCTCGTTCGGACGAAGCGTGTGCACGTTCCTGATCCGTTTCCCCTAACCACCGTAACGATCGGGATAATTTCAGGAATACACGAAATAAGGTAGACTTCATCGCGTGGCAAAGAATATACGCAATTTCAGCATCATCGCGCACATTGATCACGGTAAGAGCACCCTTGCGGACCGTATGCTCGAGCTCACGGGGACCATCGAGCCGCGCCATATGCAGGCGCAGGTGCTCGATCGTATGGACCTCGAACGTGAGCGCGGTATTACCATCAAAATGCAACCCGTGCGAATGCAATGGAAAAGTGGGGGTGAAGAATATGTGCTGAACCTCATCGATACGCCCGGACACGTCGATTTTTCTTATGAGGTCTCGCGCGCGCTGACCGCGGTCGAGGGCGTCGTATTACTCGTCGACTCGACGCAGGGTGTCGAAGCGCAGACACTCTCGGTGCTTTCCGTCGCCAAACAACTCGGGCTCGTTATCATTCCTGTCGTATCAAAAGTCGATGCGCCGAATGCGCGCGTTGCGGAAATAACTACGGAACTCGCGCGGCTCCTTGGTTGCCCCGAGAGCGATGTTCTTCCGGCGTCAGGAAAGACGGGGACGGGCGTTGCTGCTGTGCTCGATGCGATCGTTGGTCGCGTCCCGCCGCCGCGTTCGAGCGGGAGCGGAGCTCAGGCGCTTGTTTTCGACTTCGGTTATTCCGACCATCGTGGCGTCATTATCTATGCGCGCGTATTCGGCGGGTCCATCACGAAAGGTGACACGCTCAGGCTCTATGCCGCGCAGGCCGATTTCATAGCGCAGGAAGTAGGCATTCTTTCCCCTGAAGAGCGGCAAAGAGAGCGTTTATCAGAAGGAGAGATAGGATATATTGTGACTGGTATCAAGAAGCCGGGGATCGCATCGGTCGGAGACACGGTGGTGTCGGCCCGTAACCCCGCGGAACCTCTCCACGGATATCGCTTGCCGACACCGGTCATTTGGGCGAGCGTTTATCCTGAAAGTCAGGACGATCTCATGCTCCTTCGTCAGTCGCTCGAACGCCTACGACTTTCCGATTCTTCTCTTTCGTATGAAGAGGAGTCGTCCGGCATCATGGGCAAGGGATTCCGGTGCGGGTTCCTTGGCATGCTTCATCTTGAGATAGTGATCGAGCGGCTTCGACGCGAGTTCAAGCTTGAACTGGTCGTGACAATGCCGACCACTATCTACGAGGTCACGCACCTGGACGGCAGGGTAGATGATGTGTACTCACCGGCTCATTTTCCTGATGAAGGCCAGGCTAAAGCGGTGCGAGAACTGTGGGCGAATGTCACGGTCATCTCTCCGCCGGAGTATCTCGGCGGTATCGCACAGCTTTTTTACGAGCACGAAGCGCAGGTAGGGGAAACAGAATCGCTCCCTGATGGCAAGACTGCGGTGCATGCGCAGATGCCGCTGCGTGAGCTGATGCGTCAATTCTTTGACAAACTGAAGAGCTCCTCATCCGGCTATGCGTCGCTGTCATACGAATTGACGGGCATGCGCGCAGCGGACGTGGTAAGGCTTGACCTATTGGTGGCGGAAGAAGCGGTTCCGGCATTCGCACGCATCGTGTCGAAAAGGCGCGTGCAGCAGGAAGCGGATACGATGGTGGAAAAGCTTGAGAAGCTTTTGCCGAGGCAGATGTTTGAACTTAAGATCCAGGCAAAGTACGGAGGCCGTATCATTGCCTCACGCCGCAAATCGGCAATGAAGAAAGACGTCACGCAGCATATGTACGGTGGCGATATAACGCGCAAAATGAAGCTTCGGGAAAAGCAGAAGAAGGGTAAGAAAAAGATGCTTGCGCGGGGCAAGGTGGACATCCCGCACGATGTCTTTCTGAAGGTGATACGCGAAACGTAGCGCACGAACAATGCCTACCGCCGCAGCGTTATTGTACGGAGGCATATTGAGGTTAATCGTGAGACTTAACCTGCAATGATATTGATCAGCCCTGGCGCGAAGAAGACGACCATGCCGAGCATGACAATGACCGCGATGAACCCCCACGCGATCTTGATGATCTTCTTGTTACGCTTGTGAAATAAGAAACTCATATCTACGCTCGGGAGCACTTTTTTGCCGTTGCTGTCTGCGGCTGCTGCCGCAGCGCTGAATCTCGCCGCCGTCGCGGCTGCGAACACGGCAAAAAAGTCCTCCACTCGCTCCGTTAGTATAGTGGTAGGATTGCTTTATGGCAACGTTCGACAAGCGCCACGATCCCATACGCCTCCTCTGGAGGCGTTTGGGCCTCCTCGCGCTCCTCGTCCTCGTTCTGATGGGGATCTCGGGCGAGTGGAACGTGTTCAAGAAGGAGCGGGAATCACGCGCATTGCGTGACCAGGCGGAACTGCAGGTAACGAACCTGTCGGCACAAGAAACGCAGCTGAGCGCCGATATCGCGAAACTCGAAACCGACAGAGGAAAAGAAGAAGCACTTCGCGAGCAGTACGCGGTCGGGAGAAAAGGGGAAGGCCTTATCATTATCGTCGAACCGGTCAAACCGGAGCCCATTGAAGCCACATCGACGTTCCGCACGTGGGTGCGTAAGTTCCTGCCGTTTTGGTAAAGAGGCGCTCGGCGGCCATGTGTTTTGCCGTCGCTGTCTGGCGCTGCTGCGCCAGCGCTCGATCTCGGCCCCGTCGGGCCTGCGAAGACGGTAAAACACATGGCCGCGCTCGCTTGGTATGGGTAAATGCGTTACATTTATTGCGCTGAGCAATGTCTAAGCGGGCTGTGCCCGCCGAAGCTTTAGCGAAGGCGGGTATAGTTTAGTGGTAGAACGAATGCTTCCCAAGCATTAGATCGGGGTTCGATTCCCCGTACCCGCACATGAGGTTATATCAAAAGTACGTTTTGCCGCGGCTCCTTGAATCGGCGATGGGAACTTCGGAAATTGAGATATTGAGGCGAGATGTTCTCAAAGGAGTGTCCGGCGTGGTCCTAGAGATCGGAGTTGGACCAGGACACAACCTGCCCATCTACCGGAACATCTTGAAGTTATATGCGCTGGAGCCCTCTCAAGAGCTTATCAATATTGCGCGAACGCGCGCACAGGGGCTTTCTTTTCCAGTGGAGTTCTTGAAAGAGAGCGCGGAAAACATCTCGCTTGCGGATGGTTCGATCGACACCGTCGTGTCTACGTGGACATTGTGCAGCATTCCTGATCCGCGCGTCGCCTTGAAAGAGATCGCGCGGGTCATACGACCCGGCGGAATATTCATCTTTATCGATCATGGTGCTTCACCGCATGCGCTGATCCGAGCGATGCAAAAGATCCTGACACCGATCACGAAATATTTTACGGGCAACTGCCATATGGATAGAGATATCGAAGGGCTTATACGCGAGGCTGGCTTCCGTTTGAGAACTGTGAGCCATTTTTATGAAAGGTCGAAGCCTCTTATGTTCAACACCCAGGGAACAGCGATGCACTAAAGGTACCGCTTTCCGTAGGAGCGCATTGCGTCGACGACCTCTTGAAGTGCTGCTCCCTTTTTGGTAAGTCTATATTCAACGCGAGTAGCGGTTTGTTTTTTGGTCACCAAACCGTCGGTCTCCAAACCCCTTAATTTCTTGGTAAGCGTACGGGAGCTTATGCCATGGAGCGAGGTTTCGAGGTCTGTATAGCGCTTGGGACCGTCCATCAGGTCGCGAATGATGAGGAGTGTGCATGAGTCCCCGACGCTGTCAGCGACGCGCGCGACAGGACAGTCGGCACAGAGGTCCTTTCGTTGCTGTTCGGTCCGCAGGGTCATGGGTGAAGGCTATCATACAGCTATCCACTTTACAAAGTAAAGCTATATACTATACTTGCACTCTAATCGCTTAAATGTTGTTCGTATGAATCCTATTATCGATGTAAAAGTGATCCTCGGAAGTACGCGACAGTCGCGTTTTAGCGAGAAACCCGGCGCGTGGATGCTGAAGGAGCTCGCAAAGAATCCTGGCATCAAAGCCGAATTGCTCGATCTTCGCGATCATGAGCTGCCATTTTTTGACGAAGCGGAAACGCCGAGCTATAAGAAACAGCCGTATGCGAATTCCGCGGTGGTGAAGTGGACGGCGAAGATAAAAGAAGCCGACGCGTTCATTATCATTGCTCCTGAGTATAACCACGGGTATCCGGCGGTTCTCAAGAACGCGCTCGATTACGCGTACCAGGAGTGGAACAATAAGCCCGTAGGATTCGTCTCCTATGGTAGTGCTATGGGAGCCCGCTCGGTCGAACAGCTACGTCAGATCGCGGTAGAGCTGCAGATGGCGCCGATCCGTAATGCGCTCCATATGCCCTATGATGTCGTGATGGCGGCAGGGGCGGGAAAGTCCGAGGGCGAGATATTCGGTGCCTACGGAGAGCGAGCGCAGGGGCTCATTACGCAGCTCTCATGGTGGGCGCAGGCGCTCAAGGCTGCCCGCGACAAAACAGTCGCATGATATACTAGTGATAATTAATCGTTTTTGACAATCGCTATGACCACTAAACCTGAGGTAAAGATCTATTCGACCCCCACGTGCCATTTTTGCCACGCTGCAAAGGATTTCTTCACCGAGAACGGCGTTGCCTTCACTGACTATAATGTGGGTTCCGATCTTGAGAAACGTAAGGAAATGATAGAAAAGAGCGGCCAGATGGGCGTCCCCGTCATCACGATCGGCGACCAGTTCGTCGTCGGCTTCGACGAGCCGAAGCTTCGCGAGTTACTCGCTCTCTAGTCCCCTCGGCAGGAATCGAACCCACATCTCTCCCTTAGGACGGGATTGCTCTATCCATTGAGCTACGAGGGGTAGTGTGCGGCCACTGTACCATGAACGTGTTACGATTCTCTATCTATGGTGTGGCAAGACATAGTCATTTCGATCGGTGGGTGGGCGGCGACATTCGCGCTCGTCCCGACGCTCATCGGACGCGACAAGCCTGCTATCTCGTCATGTTTCTTCACGTTCACGATAGTCGCGTCGTTCTCGATCTGTTATGCAACACTCGGGCTCTGGAGCTCGACCGTATCTTCGGGGGTTCTTGCTCTCGCATG
>JBAYUL010000021.1:0-10261 GCA_041675105.1 Minisyncoccota bacterium | reverse complement strand
CGTGTTGCTGCCGCCGTTGAGAGCGGTCGTACCGTCCCAGAGCTGGCATGTCGAGAGTTTCGACGGTGCGCCGCCAGTAGCGTTGTTGCTTCCGCCTTCGATGAGCGCGAGCGAGTTCAGACGGACGTCTTCACCCGACTGCGTTGCGTCGAGACGAATGTTCGAGAACGTGAGGCCTTGCGTTCCTGCGATCACTGTCTGAGCTACCGGAGTACCGGAGATCGAAACAGCGAGCGCGCCCGCCTTGACCGTCATGGTGTTCATCGTGAACGCGCCTACGCCAGAGAGCGAGACCGTGTTGCCGGACGTCTGTCCGGTAACGTTGGTCCAGCCGCTTGACGGAGTCGAGCTGACCGCGATGGTGGCACCGCCCGTAGCACCGGACGGGACCTTACCTCGCAAGCTGTAGATGTGGCGACCCGTCGGGTACGTCACAGAATCAGAGAAGGTAAGAGTCTGAACGCCTGATACCCAGGTCGCGTCGACCGGGCCCGCTACGACTGCGCCGTTCTCATTGACGATAGAAACGTTCGTGAGAAGACCAGTTGCAGCAGTTCCCGTCGCTACTGTGAAGACCTGAGACTGAACCGTGATGGCTTCACCCTTGAGGTCGACGACGTAGCCGCCGAGTGACTGATTCGGGACGTTGATGGCGATGTTCTGTGCAGCATTTGCGGCAGAAGTGTCGCGGCCGATGGTCGTTACCGACGCACCAGTCACGGTCACTACGTTACCGTTGTACCACGGAGTAGCAGTGCCGCTCGGAGCGATACCGTATCCGTAGAGCTGACCGACAAAGTACGTATCAGTGACCTTGTCGATGTCGAAGTCGATAGTGCGAGCAGCCGAGTTGGAGCCCACAATGTCGCCCTGAACATATACATCGATCGAGTTACCCTTGGTGATCAAGAGACCGCCAGGGAATGTGCTCGTGTAGAACTTACCAGTTGCATCGACGGTCGTCGGGTACGAAGTACCGTTGACGATCGTAACGACGTTGGCAAGGTCAGCGGAGCTGGCCGAGCCGACCTGGCGCCAGCGGATCGAGTAGAGTTTGAGGTCCTCAGTCGAACCGGCGGTGAACTTGACGCCAGAGAATTTTACTCCTGTGTCGCCAATGTTCTTGGTCGTAGCAGTACCCGGATCAAACGCTGAAGTCGAAGTCGAGACAGAGCCGACCGCGAGCGTGGCGTTGATCGTCTGCATCGCGCCCGAGATCGGGAGCGAGCCGGAGACCGTTGCTGTGGTGTTGACACCGACAACCGAGATTCCCGCGACCTGACCGGCGTACGCTGCAAGGCTTGCTGCCATGTTGCCTGCGACAGTGAGGGTTACGGACTGACCCGCGTTGATGGTGAAGGTGTCACCGACAGTCGCCTGATGGTTGGAGTTCAAGGTCTTGGACGTGCCGAGCTGAATATTATTCGAGTCGACAAGAACGATACCTGAGAACACCGCATCCTGCGCGAGGCCAGTGCGCTGTACCGTCACTCCATTGACAGTCACCGCTGCGTTAGACGTGTTGGTGAGTGTGAATGTGGTGAACGGAACGCGAGCTGCACCTTGCGGAGCGAGCGAGTTGGCTGGCTGGGTTCCAGCAGCGACAACGAGGTTGCCCCCGGTCGTCGTGCCTCCCGTGCCGCCTGTGCCGCCGGTCGAGCCGGGGACGCAAGCCGCCGCGATGGCGTTGGCCTTAGCGCGCGTCGAAGAGAACCAGTTACCGTTGCCTTTTGAGAGGCCTACCGGTGTGAGGATGTCCGCCGCGTACTTATCCTGGAACTTGATCACAGCTGCCTTGGTGAGTCCACCGAAGTAGCTTGTCTCGTTGCCAGGAGAACCTGCGCCAGAGGCAGCCACCTGGGTGTCAGCCGACTGGTTCAAGAATTTCTGGATCTGCATGACTTCACCTGACGACTTGCCCAAATTGAGGTTCGTCGTGAATGTGAAGTTCACACAGGAACCACCCGAGGACTGTGCGCCCTGGAGTGCCTGGATTTGTGCGAGCAATGCCTGCACCTGAGCCTGGAGGTCGGAAGTCGTATCCGCTTTCGCCGACGTGGCGAACGAGAACGCGAAACCGAGAACCAAGGCTGCAGAGAGGAGCACTGCCGCAACATTCTTTGTTGCTAATGCTTTACTCATAGTTTGTTTTTTGACCTTTGTAACCATTCCGAAAAAACGAAATGATCCGCACGCGTGTTCTTTCGACAGGGACACGCATACGTTTTGTGTGCCCGCCACAATAGCGGGCATACTAATAAATTAATTGCTAGCCCCTACTCCTTTATTAAAGTCGACGTGGAGCGAGGGATTAGCAGCAAGATGGAATGTGTCATGCGGACATCCTTTCGTACCCGGATTATTTCAGAAATGCGGAAGCACTCATCTATATGATGAGTGTCTCATGAGTGAACTCATGAAGTGAGTGTGCGACACTCAATAATTTCGTTCCTTATTAAGATGTCAAAGAACCGCACAGGCGCGGCTCTCACCGCCTTCCCTGCGTAATGCATCGTGAAATGCATCAGCGCAATTATATACTGAATGACTGCGAGAGCGTGGATACACGATACCGCGTTTTGTGGATAACTTGTGAGCAAAAAAGGCCCAAAAGGGGCGAATTCCTGGTCACGAGTTACGCGGGCACAATACTCCAATCGACAGAAGGAGTCAATCATATAGACGCACAACTCGGCTCTATATTTCATTCTCCGTTCACTTATTCTGTGTCCTAAAATACCTCCACGCCGAGAAATTCATCCGGATCTAGGCCGGAAGGGAGTATTTGCTCCACCGTTTGAGGCCTATTTTGCGTATTACGCCCCGGGCGGCAAGGTCGAGAAGTTCACGCTGTATCATCTTTTCGCTGTATTCCGGCAGGTTTGCGGCGATATCCTTGATGCCTAGCGATCCTCCCACACGAAGGATCTCGAGAATGCTGTGCACCCGAACACTTACCGAGCTCTCTGATTCAGAATTATTCTTATTGGACACCATAGCTGTGTCCGATACGGACGCCGTGTCCTTTATGGAAATTGTCTGTTTCGTATCTTTCGTGGAATGGACATTTGTGATCCTGTGATTAGCGGACGAGTGAACGTCCATGAGTTCGTCACGAGAGAGCGTGATGTTTTCCGATAATATCGAACGCTGCGAGGCAATAAGGAAATTCCCGAGTTCATCGAGTGCCTCGACCACCGTCCCCGCATTTTGCATTGAAATATTCCCGGCGACGCTCAGGATCCGTACCAAAGATATGAGGTGGCGAAGTCGCACCTGCAATCCGTGCACTGCCGTAGATTGTGCCGCGCGCATTTCATCTCTCAAACGAAGCACGCAAGTAAGGAGCATGTTCGCCTCTGATCGCACCGCCTCTCGTATTGATTCAGTGACGGGGATGTGGTTGGTAAGAAGATAGAGGGCGGCACTGATCCGCTCTGCTTTTCGATACGCGCGCTCTGCCGCTCTATTGTCTCCAAACGGATTAGTACGGACAGAATGACCTTCAAGGAAACGAGAGACCGTGTCTGTCTTTTGTATGTCCTTTATCTCGTCCATTTAAGTTTCTCTCAGTGTCTCTTAACTGTCCATGAGACTGCGAGTAACGAAAGTATATAAAGGACGGGCTTATAATGCAACGACTTATACGTCTTTTTCGTGTTATAGACTTCTAAGTCGTCGTGGAAGTATCGATTTGCTTAAAATAGTCCCGAAGTGAGCCGTATTAACGTGATATGATGTCGGCATGAAAGCCAAGAAAGACAAGAAAAAAACGCGCCAAAAAGAAGAGGACGAGGAGGTACGTGAGCGGAGTGTGAGCAGTGAAGCGCTCCGAGGAGTGTGCGCCATCTTCTTTATCGCGATCGCCGGCTTTCTAGTCCTTGCTGAGGCAGGCGTAGGTGGAAAGCTTGGCGAAATGCTCTACAGCGGCCTCACATGGTTGCTCGGCATCGGCTACCTTCTACTTCCCCTCTCATTGGTGCTTCTCGCAGTCCTTATTTTTCGATCATTCGAACGACAGTTCGGCTGGGTGCAGCTCGCGAGCATGCTCGTGTTCCTGCTTTCGGCTCTTGGTCTCGTGAACATCGCATTCCCGAGCCATGGGGGCGTGCTCGGCGAGAGCGTTTCGGCGCCGATCGTCGCCGGCGTTGATACGACCGCCACCGTAATTTTCCTCATCGCATTTATCATCGCGTCGCTCATCATTGCATTCAATATCCACCTCGGCGCGGTCGCTTCCGGCATTCGCGAATGGTTCACGACTTCCGCTCCCGAGGACATGGAGCCGAGTATCGAAGATGTTCCGGTGACCGGTCTTCCGGAAGAACAGCCCGACGAAAACGAGACGGAGGAAGAATCTGCTCAGGAATCGGAGAGGCCGGAACCTTCAGTGAGTAGCTATAAAGATCGTGCCGAAGCGCCGGCAGAAGGATTCCCCATCATTGCCGCCACCGGGAGCGCCTACACTCCCCCGCCCGCGTCACTACTCGCCAAGAACAAGGGCAAGCCCGAAGTCGGCGACGTGAAGGCGAACATGAACATCATCAAGCGCACTCTCCAGAACTTCGGCATTCAAGTGGAGATGGACGAAGCGTCGATCGGGCCAACGGTCACCCGTTATGCGATGAAGCCCGCCGAAGGCGTCCGACTTTCGAAGATCGTCGCGCTCCAATCAAATCTTGAGCTTGCCCTCGCCGCCTCCCCCGTTCGTATCGAAGCTCCTATTCCCGGCAAGGCACTCGTCGGTATCGAAGTTCCTAACATCGCACGCACCACGCTCGGTATGGCCCCCATCGTTTCCGACGAGCAATTCGTCAATTCCGATAAGCCGCTCCTCATCGCGCTCGGTCGTTCGATCACGGGTGCGCCGCACTACGCCGACCT
Source organism: Minisyncoccota bacterium (assembly GCA_041675105.1). Lineage (GTDB taxonomy): Bacteria > Patescibacteriota > Minisyncoccia > Phycocordibacterales > UBA2100 > UBA10103. The sequence goes on along the minus strand of JBAYUL010000021.1, from coordinate 5,377 downwards.
TGCCCGCATGCCGCACATGCTCGTCGCAGGTACGACCGGCGCGGGCAAGTCGGTCACCATCCACGACTTCGTCGTATCGCTCCTGTACCGATGTGGGCCCGAGCGCCTACGCTTCATCATGGTGGATCCGAAACGCGTGGAACTCACCGCATATAATTCCATCCCCCACCTGCTCACCCCGGTCATCACCGATGCAAAGAAGTGTATCCTCGCGCTCAAGTGGCTCGCGAAGGAAATGGAACGCCGTTATAACATCCTCGAAACGGAAAAGGTGCGCGACATCTCCTCGTATCACGAGAACGTCCTTGCTCCTGCGCTCGCCAGGGGAGCAAAGGAGGGTCAGCCTCTACCCGAAGCGATGCCCTACATTGTGCTCATCATCGACGAGCTCGCTGATATCATGACCGCCTACCCACGCGAACTCGAAAGTGGCATCGTGCGTCTCGCGCAGATGAGCCGCGCCGTCGGCATCCACCTCATCCTCTCGACGCAACGGCCGAGCGTGAAAGTCATCACCGGCCTCATCAAAGCCAATATCCCCGCACGCGTCGCACTCCAAGTCGCCTCCCAGATCGATTCGCGCACTATTCTCGACATGAGCGGTGCCGAAAAGCTCCTCGGCGCCGGCGACATGCTCTTCCTTTCGGGTGAAATGTCCAAACCGCGACGCATCCAGGCTCCATACATCACCGAAACAGAAGTAAAACGCGTCGTCGCGTACATACTGAAGGCAAATGAGGGCACACTTCCGAGCGAGATCACGCTTACCGATGACCGCGCACAGAATGGCGGCACCGACGCGATCTTCGCCTCAATGGAAAGTGAGAGTGAGGACGACGACGAGCTGTATCCTGATGCGAAGCGCACCGTTATAGAGGCTGGAAAGGCATCGACATCGTACTTGCAACGTAAACTCGGCGTGGGATACGCCCGGGCTGCACGTCTCATGGATATCCTCGAAGAACGCGGTGTCATCGGTCCTGCGGATGGTGCAAAGCCGCGCGACATCATCGGTGAGGGCAATGCGGACGAACTCGCGAAGGAGCCTCCGCAAGAGAACAGCGACGAATCGTAGGTATGCTTCCCTACCGCGACAGTCGTCTTACCAAGATCACGATCGGGGTGTTCTTCCTCATCGTCGTCGGTTATACGTACTTCGAGGCGCGTGGAATACTCTTTGGACCGAGTATCCGCGTCGATGCGGAAAAGACCGTGGTGAACGACCCTCTCATCATTGTCCACGGACAGGCCGATCGCATTGCTTCCCTCACGATGAATGGGAAGGCAGTCACCGTGACCGAGACAGGCATATTCGACGAGCCGTATCTTCTTGCACCGGGCCAGAATCGCATCGTGCTCGACGCAAGCGACCGGTACGGGCACAAAAAGCAGCACGTACTGCAGATCGTGTACACACCCGCCGGGCAGAGCCCTCTGGGCGGCGTCCCCGCAACACCGGCCGTTGTGGTACCCGTCGAAAGTGCGACAAGTACCGCGTCCACAACACCCGTGGCGCAGTAGGATAGGTTCGGTATACTTCATACGACTAATCATTCATATAATCACCATGGCAGGATTCACCAAAAAAGAAAAAGCGCCACCGAAGACGACCGGAACAGGGACGGACAAAGACATCGAGCGTGCACTTTCCGACATCAAGACGAAATTCGGTGACGACTCGATCATGATGCTCGGCGCACAGCCAAAGGTGGATGTGAACGCCATCCCGACGGGCTCTATCGGTATCGATTGGGCACTCGGCATCGGCGGACTCCCCCGCGGCCGCATCATCGAGATCTTCGGACCCGAGTCATCGGGAAAGACAACGCTCTGCCTCCATGCCATCGCCGAAGCGCAGAAAAAAGGCGGTATCTGCGCATTCATCGACGCAGAACACGCACTCGATCCCGAGTACGCGAAAAAGATCGGTGTAAATATCGCTACGCTGCTCGTTTCCCAACCCGACACAGGCGAACAAGCGCTCGAGATCGTCGAGAGTCTTGTCCGTTCGGGAAAAATAGATGTGATCGTTATCGATTCCGTCGCTGCGCTCACGCCCAAAGATGAGATCGAGGGCGACATGGGTGCACAACACGTGGGTAAACAAGCGCGACTCATGTCGCAGGCACTCCGCAAGCTCACTGCCATCGTTTCGAAGACCAAGACGACCGTGATTTTCATCAATCAGATCCGTATGCAGATCGGTGTCATGTTCGGCAACCCCGAAACGACGCCGGGCGGCAAGGCGCTCAAGTTCTATACCTCGGTACGCATTGATATCCGCCGCATCGCACAGATCAAAAAAGGCGACGAGACCATGGGCGGACGCCACCGCGTCAAGATCGTGAAGAACAAGATCGCAGCCCCATTCCGCGCCGTCGAATTCGACATGCTCTACGGCGAAGGTATTTCCAAAGAGGGCGAGGCGCTCGCGCTCGGCGAGAAGCTCGGATTTGTCGAGAAATCCTCGGGTGGTTCATACACGATCGGAGAGACCAAACTCGGCCGCGGCTATGATGCTGCCCGCACATTCCTGCGCGAGAACAAACCGATACTGAATCAGCTTCTTAAGGACATCAAGAAGGGTCTCAATGAGGGCGGCATGACGTCAAAATCGTCAGGCTCAGCTTCGGAAGAGTGATCTATGATCATTCGCAAGGCGACCGGGGATGACTTCCCTGCTATTGAGGCGCTCATTGCGCTTTTTCCTGACACTCTCATGCAGGTGCATTTACCGCGTCCCGACGAATTCTTTGTCGCAGAAGAAGCCGGACAGGTCGTCGGTTGCTGCGCGCTCGAAGTCTATTCTCAACGGTTGGCGGAAGTCCGCAGTCTGGCAGTACTCCCCGCCCACCAAGGCAAAGGGATCGCAACAGATCTTATCGGAAAATGTGTCGACGAAGCACGGGCACTCGACGTATATGAACTGCTCAGCATCACCGGAGCCACCGATCTTTTCGAGAAACAAGGTTTCAAGACTTTTAAGAAAGAAAAGTTCGCGCTGATCAGGCTGCTGGAGAATTAAGTGGACAAATCCGAAATCTTGAATAAACGAAGTTTTCAGACTCCTCGACTTGGCACTATGCAAAATATTTCGCATATTGCGCTCGCTCTACGTCGCCTGTAGAATGCTCCCACATGTCGATGCTTGCATACAACGAAGTCCTGCCAAAACGCCTTATCATCATCGATGATGAGCCGTACGAAGTGCTCTCTGCGTGGGTATTCCGCAAGCAGCAGCGCAAGCCTGTCAACCAGGTGAAACTCCGCAATCTCAAGACCGGCTCCATGGCCGAACACACATTCCATGTGTCGGACAAAGTGGAAGAGGCTGAAGTCGAATCACGTCCGGCTATATTCATCTACGAACGCAACAGTGAATGGTTCTTTCACGAGGCGAGCGACAAATCAAAACGCTTCACTCTCGACGAAAGTCACATCGGCGACTCAGGAAAATACCTTAAGATCAATATGGAAGTGGAGGTGCGATGGTTCGACGGCGAGCCCATTCAGATAAAGCTTCCGGTCAAAGTCGACCTCAAGGTCACCGAGGCCCCGCCGAACACCCGCGGCAACACTGCTCAAGGCGGCGACAAGGTCGTCACGCTCGAGACCGGCGCGACCGTCACCGTCCCGATGTTCGTCGAGGCCGGCAACACCGTCCGTTTGAATACTGAAACGGGTGAATACGTAGAACGCGTCTAAAGATACAAGTAAGAAAAGACCCCGCAAAAGCGGGGTCTTTTCTTTTTGCGATTATTTTTGAATGAAAGGCAACACCCCACATGTCGGACCGCTGCTGCGGCCCGCACGCCGGGCCCGCCTCGCTATCCCAAGCGCCGTCGCGCTTGGGCCCCACGCTGCGGCCGCTTTTGCCTCTTATCCAAAATTACTTTTGGATAAAGGGCAAAAGCCCCATGAAGCGGGCGCGCTTCACCGCGGCCTCGACGGCGCGCTGCTGCTTTGCAGTGAGGGTCGAGCGCTTGCGCGACATCACGCGGCCATGCGGGTTGATGAACTGCTTCAAGAGATCGACATCTTTGTAGTCGACGTGCTGGATATCATTCTGCGTGAGTATGTTGTTTGCCATAAAATTTTCTAACTATTTTCACGTGCTTCGCACTAGAAAGGTATGTCGTCTGGGTTAATGTCATCTTTCGGATAATCGATACCTGTCGAACCTCCCGAGGACATCGCCTCTTCCGGCTGTTCCTCGCGTTTGCCACCTCCGCCTCCCGAGCTGCGAGGACCGAACTGTACCGAGTCGGCGACGACTTCGGTGCGGTATTTCTTTTCGCCGCTCGTCTTATCATCCCAACTGCGTGTCTGCATGCGGCCCTCAACGAATACCGAGCTCCCCTTTTTCAAGTACTGGGCGACGGTATCAGCCTGGCGGCCGAAGACGACGATATTGTGGAAATCTGTCTGTTCCTGCTTCTTTCCATCGCGATCCTTGTACACGCGATTCGTGGCGATCGAGAAATTGCACACATTCATGCCGCTCGGCAGAGCGCGAAGTTCCGGATCGCGGGTGAGATTACCGAAAAGAATGGCCTTGTTGATGTACATACAAAAAGTGTAGCACTAGTCGGTAGTGATGTCCTGAAGCGCCTTGTCGAGATCGACTTCGGAGATCGGTGCGGACACCTCATCATCGCGACGCGCGGTGGTCTTGATGGTATCGGTGCGCTTCACTTCGCGGAGTGTCGGCGCCTTCATGCGAGCACGTGTTTCCTCGCGCACCGTCTGGAATATGATGTGACGAAGGATCGAAGCGTTCACTTTGAGTGCATCGTTCAGCATCGGGACGACCGCAGTCGGAGCCTCGAATTTGAGCCATCCGAAATATCCGCGATCATGGTAGACGCGCTTATCCCCCTCGCGAGCCTCCATCTCGTATGAGAGCCGCGTGAGCGTCGGAGCTCCTTCGGCGATGAACGAGCCACCTACCTTTTCGATGATGCCGCGGATCTCTCCGACGACTTTCTCGACATTTTCTTCGGCAACCGTCGGAATAACGAGGTATCCGACCTCGTAAATGCGAAGAATCGCTTCGTTGTCCGAAGAATCGACGATTTCAGGGCTCTGTGCTTCTGCCATATGTCGAGGCACTCTATCACGAGCCCACCTGCCCCGCAAGAATCAGATCGTGCTCAGGGATACCCCGAAAACGCGCTCAGCGTTCTGAATCAGCTGCTGAGCGACAGCTTCGGGATCATCTCCCCGTATGGCAGCGATGGCCCGAACGACGTATTCGACATACGCTGGCTCGTTACGCTTGCCGCGGTGCGGTGCCGGGGTCACGTAGGGCGCGTCGGTCTCCGAGAGAAGCATGTCGAGTGGTGCGTTTTTCACTACTTCGTCGTAATCATGTGTG
>JBAYUL010000020.1:0-10322 GCA_041675105.1 Minisyncoccota bacterium | reverse complement strand
TATAGCAGTCCGCCGCTACGGCAGCTCTGTTCCGGGCCCACAATGGGATTAGTTGAGCTGCTCTCGGTACGGATCACCGTCGATCGTTTTGCGTTCGTGACTCGGAGTTGCGGGAACATATGAAGATGACGCCGGCGCGCGTTCCACTTGTACAGAGACTGGTGCCGATGGCGGCGTACCTGGTGCGACGGTCGCCACGGTGACCGGCACCACCGCAGCGGGCGCGCTTTTTGTCGAATCAGAGAGGATCTGCGCGCGCACGTCTTCTACCCCCGTGGTCTTTGCCGCTACTGCAGCCGGATGTTCGAGCTGCCGCTCGAGTTCTTGGCGTATCGGTTCGAAGACGACTCGCGAGATATCCGCCGCGAGGGCCTCCGCCTCAGACTGAGGCATACCGATCTTTTTTTGGAGATTTGAGGCAAGGTCATCGGAGTGAATGATGCCGAGAAGCGTCATCTGTACCTGGTCCTCAAGCGTTCCCCACTGGTCGATATGCAATTTATGCGTTTGCGCGAGCGCGCGCAGCTCTTTTTCGACATCCGCTGAAATGATCGCCTGCTGCACGACCGTCGGCAGTTGTTTGAACCGCTCCTTTATGATCTCGTCGATGTCGTTGTCGTCGCTCATATGATGTTAGTGCTTTTCTTCGTGCCCTTTCGCGCCGTGATCGTCGGCTTTTTTCTCTGCTTTTGGTTCATCGTGTCCGCCGGACTGATCGACGAGTTTCTTGAACATGCCCCCGTATTTTTGTGTGATGTGATGGATCTCTTCGTCATCAGTAGCGGTTTTTCCGGCCTTGTTCGCGAGCTTATCTCGGCTTTCTTGGCTGATCCCCGAGGCATAGAGGTACGATGAAAGACTGTTTTTGACGGCCTCGTTCGCGATGTCCCCCGTATTTTTGAACGCCCATTTATTGTAACCCGCTTCTTTCGCGACGTTGGTGAGATCTTTATCGATCTTTGCCACGTGAGACGCCGCGTTGTCGGAAGCCTTCTTCGCCTCGCTGATCTTGTCCGATTGATTCTTGATCTCGATCATGTGCTTCTCTTGCCGCGTCGCTATATCGTCTCCGAGTCGCTTCACCTCTTCGGCGGCACCGCTATCCCCGCGGTGTGCGGCTTCGACCGCGGCTGCGAGCGTCGTTCTGAGTCCCTTCATCTCGGAGTCGTGCTTCTCGTAGAGTTTCTCAAGGACTTCCTTTTCGCTGTCGTGTTTGGCACCCTGGTCGCGCGCTGCATTTTCCGCGCCCGCCGCTTTGTATGCTGCATCAACATCCGCGCGCGTGAGCTGGCTCTTCGCATCCTCTTTGCCCGCCTTCTTTTGGTCGGCGGAGGCGTTGGTGCGGCTCGCAAAGTCACCGACGCGTTTGAGGTACGCCTTTTGCGTTCCCTCGAAACCTTTGAGTGTTTTGCCGACGATGTCGTCGACCTTTCTGCCGGCGGAACCGGCAATAGCAGTGCCGATGCCAGTGCGCATGGCGTTGAAGTCGCGCGTCGCGACACCCTTGAGTCGCTGTGAACCGAGATCGTACATTCGCTTCGCGAATTGGTTGTCGGTCTGTTTAGCTTTGTCTCCGAGTCTTTCACTATACGCAAGCGCTGGCCGTCCGATCGCTTGCCTGCCGAGAAATCCGGCCGCCGATGCCGCCATGCCGATGCCAAATGCCGGTATGAGAGCGGCAAAGTTGAACCCGATGACGCCGCTCGAGAAACTGCTCGCCAGCTTGAACGACGCGTACAAGAGCCCGAGTATGATGAGATAACTGAACAGCGCCGATATGTCATTCGTCGATGACGGGTTTTGAACGAGGTCGCCGATCGTGCCCCCGTTCTTTGTGAGTCCGCTGCTGAGGCTTGAGGAGACGGTGAGGGTGACCCACAGCATCATCATAAGCACGGGCGCGAGGAGCGCGTTGCTCAGGAGTGCCCCCCACCATTTTTTCCAGCCGTAATTATCCGAAAGCTTCGGCACCAGGTAGGTCGAGAACGCGAGCGATGAGGTGATGAGAAGGAATATGAAAAGTATCGCGCGGGAGATCAGCAGGAACGACCCGTAAATGAAGACAAGGCTGACCGCGATAAGGAATACGAATGCGAGTAAGCCGAGGGCGAGCCCGTAGAGGGCGTTGTCCTGCTCTTCCTGTTTCTCGCGTATCGCCGCGTACGAATCCGCGACGCCCGTGACCCCGAGATAACGGATGAACGTGCCTGCGATACCGGGATTGTTCTCGCTCGTGCCGTCTTTATCGACGTTCGCCAGGGACGCACTGTAGAATTGCACCGACATGAAGTTGGACGCGTCGATGACGAGTTTCGTGAACAGGAGGCTGAAATTGATGAGTACGGCGATGATGAGGACGCGTGCGAGCAATTTCTTTGCGCCGTATTCGTGACTGCCGAGGATCGTTGAGAGCGCAATGAACGTGAAAAAACCGATGATGAGTATGTTCGAGATATCGCGAAAGGCGCTCCACGCGGCGGTGATAGCGGCCGCGATCGCGTCGTAGACGGGGGTCTTGAAGCTTATGACGGTGTATTGCAGCACCAATTCAAAAAGTTTGCCGCAGACGGTCAATATCTTTACTCCCACAAAAATAAGAAATGATGCAATGCCCGCAAAAAGGGCGCGCGTGATGCATACGCCGGGGTTTGTGATCGAGCTCCACAGGCCGGTGCAGGACGTCGCGGTCGTTAAGTTCTTTGTGTTTGCCTTTGCTGCCGCATCGGCGCTCGTCACATTGCCAGCGCCCGTCTCAGTTGCGGTGGCGTCAACTGCGTATGCGATCGAAGTGGGCAGAGGGGCGATCACCGAAGAAACAGCGATGATCGCTATGAGAAGGACCTGCCATCGTCGCGCGGTACTCATATTTTCCATTTACTGGTCCACATCTGGATGACCGAGGGGAGGTTGACATTGCACCAGCCGGAAGATGGATCGGACTGGCTCAGCTCCTTATCCCCCCACAGCGTATTCGTGTCCTGAAGGCGGGTGATCATATTGCCGGTGACGTCTGTTTTTGATTGCTTTGCGTTCTCTGCATCGTATTGCGAACGGAATCCGCGGTTGGTAACGAGCCCATCCACCTCGAGGAGCGCGTCGCGCTGTTCGACGACCGTTCCGGACACGATGGTCTTAAGCAGTCTGTCGACAACAGCAAGAGCTCGCTTCGACGCTTCGATATTGAGGGCGGTCGAACTTGCAAGCGGTGCGATGGAGTTGGTGATGACTCCCTGTGAGAAGGCGGTCGACGTCGCGACCTTCAGTTTCGGTCCCACCGGGCACACGAGTTCTCCCGTGGTCGGGTCCGTCGTGCAGGGACCCGCCTTTCCGGTGCACGTGTTATCGGCCTTGACCGTATCGGCGCACACTGCCGTGATGATCTTGTCCCAGCACGTCTGTTCGTTGGCTCTGAGCGTTTTGATCGTATTCACCAGTATGGTGCCGATGTCGTTCATCGCATTAAAGTACGTGAGCTCGTTGCTCTTCGCCGCGGCGACGATCTGTATCGCGGCATTAAGCGCGCTGTTGCGGAGTCCCGAAGCCGATTCTTTGATCACCTGATCGAGATACGACATTTGATTGCCGTTGTTCTGCGTCAGTCCCGCGAGGCCACGGCTATCAGAGATCACTTGTGATGTGATACCGGAGAAGAGCGCCCCGACCATCTGGTCGATGTCGTTGGCATTTTGTAACTGCGCGAACCCTGTCTCCAGTGCCTGCTGCTCCGTCGCTCCGATAAGATAGCCGGGTGTGACTGTTATGAGGTTCCCATCGGCATCGTAGACTTGGCGCGGATAGTTACCGTTCCCCCACCCGACCTGTGTGAGCTGGTCATTCCACAAAGAGGCGGCATTCCCCATGACGAGGTCCTTTGCGGCCTGCACTGCGAAGAACGGATTGCACGACGGATATGCCATCGCGTTGAGCCCCGCCCAGATATTGCCGCTTGCTTTCGTCGGCTGTGTTTGCAGCTGGTAAAGATCGCCCTGATACCGGCATCCGAGAGAGCGGTTGGGTGCGTTGATGCCTGCCATGTAGCCCTCGACGATCGCGCGCTTCGCTGCGGTCTGGAACGCGGGGTTGAGCGGACTCAGTGTGTCTCCCTGGATATCGCGAGATACGGAGCTCGTATAGACCGCACGACTTTCTTTGGGGAGGCTCTGCACGAACATCGGTTGGCCGTTTCGTCCGTTCGAATACGCGACGGTGATCTTCTTGAGGAGTCCCGCAGTCTGGTCCTCTCTCATACGGTTGACGATGCCGCGCAGTACGCACTCTTTATAGACCAGGTAGCCTGTGTTGAGCGTGACGGCCGCATCATTGACCGGCACGTAGGTACCGCCGACCGCCGAGAGCGCGCCCACGCTCATCGCATAGGATCCGGTCTGACTGCAGCCGAATACGCCCTGGCGCTGGAACGCGAGATTCGAGGATACGGCGTCTCCGGGGCACGCGCCATCCGTCGACGTTCCGTCGTCTTTCACGCATTTGCCGTCGATGGTCGAGTCTGCGCTGGCAAGGGTCGGCAGGCCGCCGAGTACGAGCATGAAGATCGACACCGCTGCGATATGTTTAAGCGTCATGATTTTTTTTGCGTGTAATACGATGCAAGCGAGTTGAAGGACATGTACATATTCTGTTCTGCCGCATTGAACGTGCGAAGAAGCGCGGCGCTCGCGAGCGCGTCGGCCCCGTGTATCGAGAGCGAATCTATCGTCGAAGCGAATTCACCCATTGCATTCAATATGCCGCGGTGGTAATTCACCGCATCGCGTGGGACGGTGAGCGACGCCGTTGCCGCGATCGCGATGCGGTAATTGGCCGCCGCGTGCTGCAACTCCGTGAGGTACTCGGGATCGTTCGTCTCGACGTAGCGGGCGAAGAGTTCTAGTTCGGGTGTCGTGTTCTCAACGAGCGGAGCGAGTGCGGCACGCAGGTCCGAACGATAGGTGAGCATTCGCGCGACGGACGTGTCGGGATCGGTCTTGATATCGGCGGTCGTGTACGTGCGGTATGTTACCGACGCTTTTAGATTACTCGCGACTTTTTGTGCGGCGCTCTCAAGCGCGTCCGTTGAATAGGCGCCGCTATCCTGTATCCCCGCATATTGTCCCGCGAGCTGAGCCGCGACCATGGGCCCGATCATTGCGACAGTGTCGTTCGAAGAAGTCGCCGCGGGGCTCGTGGAGGTCGCAAGTCCGAGCAATATCATTTCCTGTTGCCATTGCGCATCGGGGGTCGCTTCGGGGACGAGGGCGACATCAGCGGCCACGTAGGAATTCGCAGCCACGCCCGCTTTCATCATGGTAGTGGTTTTCCAGACGACGGCGCCGAAAAGTATCACGACCGAAACTGCAGCGGCCATCGTTATATGAGAACGAAAGATGAGATGGAATACACGCACGATAGAATTATAACACCGTAGAAAGCGTGAGGTGCCTCAACTGCGCGGATTTTACGCTATAACGCGCTGCCGCCGGAGAACATGAACACGCTCCCTCCCTCGCCTGTCGTGAACTTCACTCCGGATACGGAAAAGAGCGTTGCAAGCGATACGTACTGTGTGATAAAGGTGTTGACCGCGGCGTTGTAATCGGTGATCGCGGCAAGATAATCTGCATCGCGCTGTGCATCCGGGATCTTGGCGAGCTTGGCACCCATGTCCTTGTAGCTTTTCGCAAGGTCTGCGTTCAAAGAGGCCGCAGATGAAGGGACCCGTTCAATGTCAGCGGCCTTTTGTCCCAGTGCGATAAGCGACGTCCCGATGTCGCGGACTGCCTGGGCTTTTTGAGGGTTTTGTCGGTCTTGCACCTGGTTCGTGAGCACAACGGCGCTATCGAAGTGGGTGTCCTCGTACGACATGATGTCCGAACCAAGCTCGTTACCGTAGTCATAGAGCGCTTGTTGTGCGACGCTTCGGCGCGCGACGGGTATTGAAGTACTTATGAGGCCTTGCGGAATGAATGAGTAGGCAAGACTCACACTCGACGTGCCCTGTATGTCCGCGCCGCCCGTCTTCTCGGGCTGTGTGATCGACGCTAAAAAGACGTTCATGTCGTACTCGGCATCGGTATCGTCGACCGTTCCATTCTGCGACGGAGGGATCGCGCTGAATGCGGGAGCGGGGCCTCCAAGTGACACGCCGCTCACTATGGCGGCGGGGATGTCGCTTGGTGAATAGGATGCGGGATCGATCAACGACGTAGCGGAGCCGCCCCAGGCGGTCGGGGTCGACGATACCGACGCGGGGCTGCGACGCAACACGATGTATCCTCCCGTAAGAATGAGGAGTGCGATCGCCGCACAAACAAGCGTATATCTGTGTGAGCGTACCCACTGCATATCCTAAAGTATACCCCGTGACCTATCGTGGCTTTGGGCCGGTAAGCGCGTACGTGTTGGTATCTGGGGGCTGTCCATGGGGTGATGGCGTATACTGTTCGTATGCGCACCACAATACTCGCGTCGGGACTCATCGGGCTCCTCTTCCCCGCGCTCGCGCTCGCGTTCCCCTTCGGCGGACGCGCGACGCAAGTATCACCGTGCTACAACAATGCCATCATCGCGTACGTGGGGGCACCGCGTGGAGGAGTGTACATCTGGACGCCGTCGACGCGAACATACCAATTTGGGGCCCCGACACATGCGGGACAGTGGCTCCTCGGACTCGCGAGTGCCCCGTATTACTGCATCATATCGGTCGTACCCATCGACGTTCGTGCCGGTATCGCTATCCAAATGCTCGGGACAAGTCAACAGTAAGTTACCGCAAACGCTTCGCGAGATCTTTCCATCGTGTCAGTGGAATATTTTCGGCGCGCGCTTTTTCCGATACCCCGGCTGCTTTCATTGCCGCGCGCACCACCTCTTTATCAAATAGCACTGACAGATTGTTGGCGACAAATTTTCTCTTTGAGGCGAAGCCCGCGCGCACCACGTCGAAGAACTGCTCCTCGGTGACGTCCGAAAAGAAATTCTTGGAAATATTCGTTACCGCGAGTATCGCCGAGTCCACACTCGGTGGCGGCGAGAACTGCGTACGCGATACCTTTTCAACGATGTGCGGTGTGCCATATGCCTTCACTGAGATCGAAAGAATGCTTTCTTTATTGCTTGTGATGCGTTGCGCCACTTCTTTTTGAATGAGAAGCGCGATCGTTCGCGGCTGGGCTTCGCTCGTCAGGAACTGTCTGATGATCTCGCCGGTAATGTAGTAGGGAATATTCGCACCAAGCGTATATCCGCCGCTTTTGAGTCCGAGCGATGTCGGGGTCACGTCGCGGATGTCCGCCGAGATTAACGTGAGCCTCTTGTCGGCTATTTCCGCTGCGAGCGTTTCTTTCAATAGCTCAATGAGCGCTTCGTCTTTTTCTATCGCGACGACGGGACCGAACGCGAGGAGCTCGCGCGTGAGCACTCCTTTGCCCGGCCCGATCTCGAGAATGGTCTCGCCCGGCAAGACGCCAAGCGCATGTGCGAGTGCGCGCGCCGCCCACGAGTGTTTCAAAAAATGCTGGCCGAGCCGCGCCCCTTGTCTCATAAGATGGTGTCCTCGTCGTCGAGGAGCGAGCGGCGCGGCGGAGCAGAAACGATCGACTTGAGAAGACGTGCATCAATGTCGTCGATGAATTCCGATGGAATGGTGAATTCGCGGGAACCGTATTTCATGCGTTGTGAAGCATAACTGAGAAACAACCGCTTCCGCGCGCGCGTGAGCGCCACGTAAAAAAGCCGGCGGTCCTCTTCGGGATCCCGTTTCTCGTCTTCCCGAGTCGAGGGAAAGAGTCCCTGTTCGAGCCCGGTCACGAACACAGCATCGAATTCGAGACCCTTGGAGGCATGCACGGTCATGAGGGCGACCGCGCTTTTCTCTTCTGAAAGCTCGTCCTGGTCGCTCTGCAGGGCCGCTTCTTCGAGCAGGCGTTCGATGCCCTCGGGAGGGACCGCGTCGTCGTAGCGGGTAGCAAGGTTCACGAGTTCGCGGATGTTGCCGAGTCGCTCATCGGCTTCATCACTTTTTTTGTACATCGCTTCGATCCCGCTCATTTCGACCGCGAAGCGTACTGCCTCGGATGCTGGCAGAATGTCTATCGACGCCTTGATCTTGGCGAGTGTGTCGCGGAACGTCTGGATCTTCGTTCTCGCGGCGCCGGGCAATTCGGCCTCGAGGCCCTGCAGCATCTTATCGAGCGTTATTTTTCCGATGCCGCGCGGCGGAACCGCAATGACACGCATGATGTCGATGCGGTTTTTCGGATTCATCGAGGCACGCAGATATGAGAGCGTGTCTTTCACCTCTTTGCGTTCGAAGAATCGGGTACCGAGCACGCGGTATGGCACGTTGAAATGAAGGAACGCTTCTTCGATCGCGCGTGATTGGAAATTTTCACGGTACAGAACGGCTATCTGTGCAGGCGAGGTACCCTCTTCGATAAGCTTTGCCGCGGATTGTGCGATGAACCATGCTTCGTCGATCTCGTTTTGCGCGCCGTAGAGCACGATGGCGTCTCCGACCTGATTTTCAGTGAACAGGTGCTTCGGATGACGTCGGAGATTCTTTTCGATCACCGAGTTGGCTGCGGTAAGGATGGTGCTCGTCGAACGGTAATTCTGTTCGAGTACCACGACCTTCGCGCCCTTGAAATTGTTCTCGAATCCGAGAAGGTGTTCGATGTCGGCGCCGCGCCAGCTGTAGATGTTCTGATCCGTATCGCCAACGACGCAGATATTCATACGGTCTCCCGCAAGCAACCGTGCGATCTCGTACTGCGACCTGTTGGTATCCTGATACTCGTCGATCGTGAGGTGGGTCCACCGATTTTGGAGAAGCGATCGTACCCTATCGTTCGTGCGCAAGAGCGACAGTGTACGGAATAAAAGATCGTCGAAATCGAGCGCCTCTTCCTGTCCGAGTGCGACGTCGTATGCTGCCCATGCCTCTGCAACCGCACGCTCACGGAACGTACGCGCCTTTGCCGCATATTCAGCTGCCGACACGCCGTCACCTTTTTCGCGTGAAATGGCAGAAAGGATGGCCCGTGGAGTCCATTGCTCGATACCGGACCTCTCGAGCGAGCTTTTGACGGCGCGGACGCTGTCGTCGCGGTCCCAAATGGTGAATGACCGGGGAAGTCCCGCCTCTGCATGAAACTCTCGCAAGAGCCGCACACCGAGCGCATGGAAGGTCGAAACGAATGGCATACCACCGCCCTGCGGCATAAGTGCCCGGATACGTTCACGCATCTCGCCGGCAGCTTTGTTCGTAAAAGTGACCGCCAGGATCTGTCGAGCCGGTACCCCTTGCTCTATTATATGTGCGATGCGATGGGTGATGGTCTTCGTTTTGCCGGCACCGGCACCAGCGACGATGAGAAGCGGCCCGTCAGTATGCAAAGCGGCTTCTTTTTGGGCCGGGTTCAAATTATCGAGATGCGACATCGACGGACTATATCACGCACGATAGTCTTCATAGAAGAAATGGCTTAGTAGAGCGCTAAAAAGGGTTGACATGTGGGGTTATCCACCGCCGCACCCCAATATGAATTGACTGTGAACCCCCCGTGAGGGTAAAGTGAATCTAACGGTGGTACATACCGAAACCCAGGAACGGCTTTCCCTAAAATAGTAAGGTTTTAAGCCAAATTACAGCCTGTCTACCCGTACCATCGCTCAAATAAGGCTTATTGTCTAGCCAAATGAGAGCAGAGTGAAGGTTTCGACTTTCGCTATGCTCAATGGCGACGACAAGAGGTCTCCAAATTGACCTATTTTGGAAGGTAAATCAAAAAATACCACAGCGAGCACCAAGCGCACGCAGTCGGTATACAGAAAGAAGCGTTTTGTGCAGACTGCGGTCTCGCTCATCTCCCTTTTGTTAGTGGTTGGCAGCCTTCTTCCCGCCGTCGCGCGGGCTTCTGTTTTAGGCACTCTTTTGGCGTCTATCAGACTGAATTCTGCCCAGGCAGATACGGTCTCTGTTTCCGGCAACGTCCAAACCATGTCGCTCTTGCGCCCCGCAATGAATATCGACCCGGCCCCAGCTCGTGGCGGCGGTGATATTACCATTGTGGATGACTCGGCGCTGGTGCCGGATGAGGGCCCCGCTGGCACGCTTGCTGATATCGAGAAGCCAAAGAACGGCACGATCAGCGTGTATGTCGTACGCCCCGGGGACACTCTTTCGTCGATCGCAAAATTGTTCAAGGTGAGCCCGAACACCATTCTTTGGGCGAACGATCTCTCAAGTGCGTCATCCCTGAAAGTCGGCGATACACTCACCATCCTTCCGGTCACCGGTCTTAAATACACGATCAAGAAGGGCG
>JBAYUL010000019.1:0-10407 GCA_041675105.1 Minisyncoccota bacterium | reverse complement strand
TCACTGACTCTGTCGTGTATCTCTCAAGTAAATGGAACATACTGTTCGATCTATAAAATAAATAATGGATAATCTCCCGTAGGGAGATTCGTGTGTGCGCATCTTCCCTCTGAGGGCTGGAAGTGGCACCTTTCGATCTTTCGCAGGTTGCCGTCGGGTCATCGAGCCAGAACTCTCGCCGAACTCTTGATGTATGGGGTGTGTGCGAGCATCCTACCACTGAGGAAAATATTCGCAATCGCCGCGCTTTCGAAATCCTGCGTATCGCGGTAAGCTGTTCGGAACATGAGCCTCGGAGGTTCACGAAGATATGTCACCATCAACAGCGAGTTCCATACGCATCCCTGACGGGGCGAAGAAAATCGTCACCATCGGAGGCGGAACGGGGAGCTACACGATGCTCACCGGTCTCAAAGAGTTTCCGCTCGAAATTACGGCGGTGGTCAATATGTTCGATTCGGGTGGAAGCGCGGGCATTTTGCGCGATGAATTCGGCGTCCTCCCGCCGGGCGATGTGCGCCGATGCCTGCTCGCGCTTTCTGAAGGCGAACAGGCGTCGATCTTGCGCGATCTTTTCACCTATCGTTTCAATGGGGGCACCGGGCTCAACGGCCACAGTTTTGGCAATCTGTTCCTGCTCGCGCTCTCGTCGATATACGGCGGAGAGATCGAGGGCATCCGGAAAGCGTCGGAACTCCTGAATCTCAAGGGAGTGGTCTTGCCGGTCTCGCTCGACAACTCGCACATCCACGCGAAATTGGAAGACGGTACTGAGATAATCGGCGAGACGAACATCGATATCCCCAAACACGACGGGAAATTGAAGATCACCGATGTCTTCCTCGATCCGCCGGCGAAACTCTTCGACGAGACGCGCGACGCCATCGTGGCAGCCGACAGCATCGTGGTCTGTCCGGGTGACCTCTACTCATCGCTCGTGCCGACTTTTCTTGTGGAAGGAATGAGCGACGCGCTCAAAGAGAGCAAGGCAAAGAAGATCCTCGTCTCGAACCTAATGACGAAATGGGGAGAGACCAATGGATTCGTCGCATCGGACGCCGCCCGCGAATTGTTGCGTTTCAGCGGCCTGCCGAAATTCGATCATGCGATCTGCAATACCGGAACGATGGATCCCGATCTCGTCCGCGCCTATGAAAAAGAGAATAAATTCCCCATGCTCCTCGACGACCGTATGAAAGACTATGCGACCGAGGTCGTGACGGGGGATTTCTTCTCCGAAGCGGACATCGCACGCCATGACTCCAAAAAGATCGCCGAGATCATCTCCCGCCTCTAGTCGGTAATTGTGAGGTCGGCCACGCGTCTCTATCAGCATAATGACCAAGTAAATACATCATACGTATGAATATGAAAGGCATGTGGGTCGTCGTCGTTCTCTTATTCGTCGTTATTGCCGTTCTCGGATACCTCCTGATCGTAACGCCCGCGCCGAATACCGGTACGGTCGCGACCACGACAGGAACGGGGAACTCGGCCGACATCGATACGCCGGGCACGACGCCGCTCAATTCGCGGGTCGTCGTTGATGCTCCGAGATCGGGTGCGGCGGTGTTCAAGACATTCACGGTCACCGGGAAAGCCCCAGGTCCGTGGTACTTCGAAGCATCGTTCCCCGTGCAGGTCCGCGATGTGAATAATGCGGTCGTAGGACGCGGTCTCGCGACGGCGCTCTCCGACTGGATGACCACGGAGGATGTCGCATTCAAGGCCGATATCACTGTGGACTCGTACACGGGGCCAGCTACCCTCGTACTCATGAGGGATAATCCTTCCGGGCTTCCCGAGAACGATGATTCGGTCAGTATCCCGATAACGATACAGTAGGTCATAAAATCAAAACGGCGCGTATACCACGCGCCGTTTTTCTATATGTGCGGGCCTCACTTCACCACGCCGAGAACGTAAAATGACGGTGGAATTCGACCGACGTCGTCTTCGCGGGGCAGTGCCGTCCACCGCGCCGCAGGGCCTCCAAGAGAAGGAATTCTACGACGTGGACACGTTCCATATCGGCGAATGTGGCCTTCCGCCGGGGGGTTGCATCACGCTCCCGTGAGACTTGAGCAAGAAGTTCCACCATCCCCCGGTGTTCCCGTGGAACGTTGAACTTCTTCGCGTTCCTCGGCGGCCTCATGGTGATAGAGCAGCGCCGGGGAACTTTGCCGACCATTGCCTTGCGTATGCGAAGGGCCAGCGTCCTTGGTTTGCGTGCCATCTCCGTTCCTTTCCGGTTTTCGTAGGTATGCGCACTATGCGAGACTCGTCACGCCCCGAAGATTCTGAGGCGCCGCTCTCTCAGGTGTGCCGTCCACTCGTGCATCGGTGTCCGGCTGAGTGCGCCGCACTCCCAGATGTAGCGGCCGCCGAGATAGTCGAAAAGTCCGCACACTTCGGGTGGCTCTTGCTTATAGCCATACCAGAGGCCCGATTCGGGCTTGCTTTTGGTGTCCGGCGCAGTCGCCGCACCGTCTGTTTTCTGAGACATGAGATCCTCCTCAAGCTCCAAACGTTCTACCACACTGACATCACCGTGTCAATTTTTGTGTTTGCTATGCGCCATCGTCAAAAAGACTAGGGATACGCTCAGGAAATGAGCGGTGTCGTACAAATTATGATCGCCGTTCGTACCGTTTTTTGTGTTATCTAAAAAATCGCGGTCCGCATCTCGAACGTGATGCGGACCGGTCATTTTTCGTGCAGGTCGTGAGGAAGTGCAGGAGCCGGCGTATCTTCATCATCGCGACCAAGGTAGTCGTGGCCGACGATGGATTCGCTGTAGGGAATACGACGTCCCGACCTGCGGTAGGTGACGGGCAGTCGCACTACGTTGCTCTGCGAAGTATCGCTGTTGATCATGTGTCCTCCACGGATCGGTCCTCTTTATACCACTTTTTTGCACATGCTAGGATGGCCAGATGTCGAAGTTCGAGGAACGCAAAACGCGTGCGAAGAAGCTTGTTGCCTATCTGAAAAAGGCCTATCCCGCGCCGAAGACCGAACTTCACTACGACACGCCGTTCCAGCTCGTCGTCGCGGTCATGCTTTCGGCGCAATGCACCGATAAGGCGGTCAACAAAGTGACCGACCGCATCTTTAAGAAGTACAAAACGCCAAAAGACTTTGCGAATGCCGATCTGAAAACGCTCACCAAAGAGATATCCTCGCTCTCGTTCTTCCGTAATAAAGCGAAGACTGCTATCGCCGCTGCGAAAATTATTGAGAAAGATCCGTCGGCCGGCGGATTCGCGGGGAAAGTACCGCATACCGTTGCCGAACTCATCACGCTTCCGGGTGTCGCATACAAAACGGCGAACGTCGTGCTCGGTGAACTCTACGATTCCTGGGAGGGAATACCGACCGATACACACGTGCGCCGTTTCGCG
This sequence comes from Minisyncoccota bacterium, assembly GCA_041675105.1. Lineage (GTDB taxonomy): Bacteria > Patescibacteriota > Minisyncoccia > Phycocordibacterales > UBA2100 > UBA10103. The sequence goes on along the minus strand of JBAYUL010000019.1, from coordinate 7,003 downwards.
ATGCGTTTCGATCTCGTCGACAATAAGGATCTCACGAAGATATCGAAAGAGCTTGAGGCGCTCGTGCCGAAAAAAGATTGGAAGTACGTGAACAATGGACTCGTGCTCTACGGACGCTATGTATGTAATGCGCGCGAACACGACTGTGCAGCACACCCACTCACCAAACTGTGGCCGCAGGCCGGGGCCGTATGGCCCAGGGCAAAATGATATGAAGGTCATCGTCGATGGACTGGCAATCGAGTATCGCGACGAGGGTAATGGCCCCGTCGTGCTGATGCTTCATGGTTGGAAAGATACCTTACACACCTTCGATCCGCTCGTTCCGGCGCTCGCAGAGAATCATCGAGTGATACGTGTTGACCTGCCGGGATTTGGAGGCAGCGAAATGCCGAAGGACGCGTGGGGAGTCCCCGAGTATGCGGCATTCGTGGCGGCGTTCATGCGGAAGGCCAACGTGAGTGCACATGCGGTCATTGGGCATTCGTTCGGCGGACGGCTTACGCTCTGGGGCATCGGACAGGGTGTATTCGCCGCACAGAAGATCGTGCTTATCGCATCCGCCGGAGTCGCAGAACGAAAAACGGTCAAGAACGCGTCGCTCAGGGCGCTCGCGAAGGTCGCGAAGATCGCCGCGCTGCCGCTCCCCAAACGAATGCGTGACCAACTTCGACAAAGATTATATGCGGGCATCAAGAGTGATTATGCGCAGACAGGGCGTCTGCGAGAGACCTTTGTGAAGACGATCGCACTGGATCTAAGTGCGGAAGCCGCGAAGATCGAGATACCAACACTCCTTATATGGGGAAGCGCCGATCCGCAAACGCCGCTGAGCGAGGGGGTGCGCTTGTCAAAACTCATCAAGGGCTCGACCTTCTCGCTCATTGAGGCGGCCGGACATTTTGTTCATCGTGAGCATCCCGACAAGGTCGCTGCGAGCATCGCTGCTTTTATATGAACAGACTCCTTTCCCGTTTCTCGTCCCGGTATACGCGCTCCCTCGTGTACATGCTGCAGGCCTCTGAATACAATGTGCGCGATTTCTTGAAATGGTGCGTTCGAACGCGCGACTTCCGGCAGGTGGAGATCCGTAAGGCGATCGTGTGGAGTCAGAAGGCGCGTCTCCTCTACACGATCGGGTGGTGCGTTTCTGCCGCTTTCATTCTCGAAGCGCTTTTGAACTTTTTTTTGACCGTGTGGTGGCTCGCCGCGATCGGCGCGATCGCGCTGATGATCATGAATGCGTTTGTATTGCCGTATGCGCTCTCTCTTGCGGTATTTCTTGGGCAACTCGTGCAACGACCGCTTGAGCGCACGCGGGTCGCAACGGCGCAAAAGAAACTGCGCGCTCACAGTGGTCTCAGGGTCGCGATCGCGGGCAGCTACGGTAAGACGAGCATGCGCGAGATATTGAAGACGGTCCTGTCGGCGGGAAAGAAGGCCGCGGCGGCGCCGGGGAGCTATAACACTCCGCTCGGCATTGCGACGTTCATCGATACGCTCGGCGGCGATGAGGAGGTCCTTATTTTCGAGCTCGGTGAGTATTATCCCGGAGATGTAAAAAAGCTGTGCGAATTCGTCGAGCCGGAGTGGGGCATTATCACCGGCGTGAACGAAGCGCACCTTGAGAAATTCGGTTCGCTCGAGCGAACAGCCGCGACCATATTTGAACTGTCGGAATATCTCGACGGCAAGCCGCTCTATGTGAACGAGGAGAACGATGTATCCAAAGTGCATGCGCCGCAGGAAGCGATCGCATATTCGCGGGAGCGGGTCGGCGAGTGGCGTATCGAGAACGCGCGCACCGACCTTTCCGGCACGAAATTCACGATGCGGAATGGTGCGATCGTCGTATCAGTGTCGTCGAAGCTGCTCGGAATGCATATGATCGGCCCGCTCGCCGCCGCAGTGCATATGGGGCTCGCGCTTGGCCTTACGGTCGCACAAGTGGAAGAAGGAGCGAGTCGCACCTGTGCGTTCGAGCACCGGCTCGAGCCAAAAACGGACGGCAGCGGCGTTGTGACGCTCGACGACAGTTACAACGGGAATCCCGATGGCGTCGCTGCGGTCATTGATTTTCTCGCATCATTACAAGGCCGCCGGTTCTACGTGACGCCGGGTTTGGTCGAAATGGGCCCGCGCACCGAAGAAGTACACCGCACTATCGGTACACGACTGGCGGCGGCGCACATCGAGCAGGTCGTGCTCATCAGGAATTCTGTGACGCCTTTTATAGAAAAGGGTTTGACCGACGCCGGATACTCGGGTGTTGTGACGTGGTTCGATCATGCGCTCCTCGCCTACGCGGCACTGCCTCATATGACGGTGTCGGGGGATGTGGTGCTTTTGCAGAACGATTGGCCGGATCAGTATTGCTAGGCTCGGTCATGACATTTTGGGGTCGCTGTCTGCGCCTGTTGGCGCAGCGCTCACGAGCTAATCCGTCGGCCACATTCGCGCTGCTGCGCTCAGTACTTCCTCGCTCAACGCTCGGTCGCTGCCAGAGGCTCCCCAACATGCGATCACGCTCGCTCCTCCGTTGTTTGATACAATGAGCGCTCATGAAAACTGTTGCGGTAATTTTTGGAGGACGCAGTGCTGAACACGATGTGTCCATTATCACGGCACACATTCCCATCATCGAATCGCTTAAAGCGAGTGGCGGGTATGACATCTGGCCCGTCTACATTTCAAAAGAGGGGAAATGGTATTCGGACAAAGCGATGAACGACCTCGCCTACTTTAAGGATCCGGGATATGAACAACGGCTTGAGGGACAAAAGCCCTTACAGCTTTCGTTCGAGAACGGGCTCGATCTCATATGGCCGTCCGCCAGTTGGGGGATGTTCAAGAAGCAGGTACATATTGATGTCGTTTTCCCATCGATGCACGGAACATACGGAGAGGACGGGTCTCTCATGGGACTGCTGCGCATGGCGAACGTGCCGTTCGTCGGGTGCGACATGTTCGCGTCGGCGGTTGCGATGGACAAAGTGCTCACCAAGCAGGTCACTGCCGCTGAGGGGGTGCCTGTCGTTCCGTACGTATGGTTCACCAGGACAGAGTGGGAAAAGGAGGCACCGACGATACGCAAAAAGATCGATCGATTGCGTCGGCCGCTGTTCGTAAAGCCGGTGCACCTCGGTTCGTCGATAGGCATCAGCAAAGCGAAAAACGACGAAGAGCTTGAACAGGCGATCGAAGTCGCCATTCACTACGATGACAAGGTCCTCGTGGAAGAGGGAGTGAATAATCTTATCGAGGTCACGCTCCCCATTATGGGCAACGACGAGCCGGTCACTGCACTCATCGAGCGGCCGCTCAACCAGACCGAATTCTTTGACTTCTCTGATAAATACCTTTCTGGCGGCAAGAAGAGTTCCGGCGCGAATACGGCGGTGCGCGAACTGCCGGCCAAGATAAGTGATGAACTCTCAAGGAGGGTCAAGGAGATCGGCATCAAAGTGTATAAGACGCTGGGCTGCTCGGGTATAGCGCGCGTCGACTTCCTTATCGACAGCGTCGCCAACACCGTTTATATGAACGAAGTGAATACGCTGCCGGGCAGCCTCTATCATCACAATTGGAAGCAAGCCGGTGTGTCGAGCATGGAACTCGTGACCGGCCTTATCAAGCTCGCAGAGGATCGTTTCATGGCAAAGAAGAATACAACGGTCGCCTTTCAGTCCGAGATATTACAGAAGGTCGGTGGCCCGAAGGTGCAATAACGGAGGCTTGCAAGTTTCTTTCTGTCGGGCACGATGGGGCAATGGCAGAACGGCGGGTGGCGGTATTCGATGTGGACGGAACCATCTTCCGTTCGTCACTTCTGATACAGATCGTCGACAAGCTCATCGAGCGCAACGCCTTCCCGAAAGAAACGCAAAAGGTCTACGAGAAACAGCGGCAAAAATGGTTGGACCGCGAAGGTGACTACGAAGAGTACATCATGGCCGTGGTCAGGGCATTTCGTTCACATCTGAAAGGCATTCATTATGCTGAGCTGGTGGAAGCCGCCGACGACCTCGTCGACGAGCAATGGAAACGTACCTATCGCTATACCCGCGAGCTGATCAAAGATCTCAAAGATCGCGGGTACTTCTTGCTTGCGGTGTCGCATTCGCCAAAGACGGTCTTGGACAAATTCTGCCCGAAGATGGGATTCGATAAGTCCTACGGCATCATCTACGATATCGGTCCACAAGATCTCTTTACGGGGAGCGTTGCCGATGAGCACCTGATCATGAACAAAGCGAGCATTTTGAAGCGCGCAATAGAAAAAGAAGGTCTGACGCTCGCACACTCCGTCGGCGTAGGCGATACCGAGACCGATATTCCATTTCTTGATATGGTCGCCAAGCCGATCTGCTTCAATCCGAATTCGAAACTGTACCGGTACGCCAAGCGTATGCAGTGGAATGTCGTCGTCGAACGGAAGGATGTTGTATACGAATTATAAGAAAGGGCGCGCCGCATTTTCTCCCGCCGAACCCCGATCTTGAAATATGGCAGGTTCCCATGGTGCGAAGGACAAAAAGCGTGGCAGGCGGGCGGCAGGCGATGTTCGTCGAAGAAAAAATGCGGCGCGCATACGTGTTTTTCGTGCCACGGTGTGGAAGCATTATCATGAGCACGGGCGGCATGATCTCCCATGGCGCAAAACAAAAGATCCGTACAAGATCCTGGTCTCCGAGGCGATGTTGCAGCAGACGCAAGTGCCGCGCGTAATCGAAAAGTACAAAGAGTTTCTCAATAGGTTCCCGGCGGTACAGGCGCTCGCGAAAGCGCCGCTGTCAGATGTGCTGAAGGTGTGGAGCGGGCTCGGCTATAACAGGCGAGCAAAGTCTCTACGAGATGCTGCCAGAGAAATTGTCCGCATCGGCAATATAAAAGAAGCACTCGCGGGACTGCTGCCGGGTGTGGGCCCGTATACGCGCGCGGCAGTGCGCGTATTCGCATTCAACGAACCGCACACGATGTTGGAAACCAACATCCGCGCCGCTTTCATTCACCACTTTCATAAAGGACCGTCCTTTATATCGGATAAGGAGTTGGTACCACTCGTAGAGAGGGCGGCGGGAAGGCAGGATCCTCGCACGTGGCACTGGGCGCTCATGGACTACGGTGCGCATATCAAGAAGCTCCACAATAATCCCGCACGGCGCAGTTCCGCATATACCAAGCAATCAAGGTTTGAGGGTAGCCTCCGCCAGGTCCGCGGCGCTATTTTAAGAGAGCTCCATAAAGGACCATCCTTGTTAAAGGGGCTGCCCTTCGAAAAGGAGAGAATGGAGGATGCCCTCGTGCGTTTGGTGCGCGACGGGCTTATCGTGAAAGAAAAGGGGCAGTGGCGGATCGCGTAGGTACATACGGAGGTGCGACCTCCGTATTTTAAGATACTCGCTGTCGAGTTAGATGCTTACGATAACGGGAATCACAATCGGGCGCTTCATGGTGCGCTGCAGAAGGAAGCGAGAGACGGCCTCAGCGAGATCGTCGCGGGCCACGTCGAGGTCGGTCGCGCGCGGGTTGCGCATCGAGCCTTCCACCGATTTGCGTATGATGAGGCGCGTCTGGTCCATGAGATCTTTGTTGTCGCGGAGGTAGACGAAGCCACGGGAAATGATATCGGGTGACTTGTGGAGCTTACCCGTGCGGCGATCCACGGTGGCGACGACGACACAGAAGCCTTCCTGGCCGAGCGCTTTGCGGTCGCGCATGAGCACGTCCGAGAGTTCCGATACGGTCTGACCTTCGACGACGCGAAGTTCGGCCGGCGCTTTGAGCGCATGCTTGCCGATCTTCTCTCCGTTCTTGATCTCGATGAGCGTGCCGTTGTCCGGAATGATCACGTTTTCCTGCTTCACTCCCATTTCGACGGCGAGAACGCCGTGAACACGCAGCATGTAGTGATAGCCGTGTACGGGGATGAAGAATCGTGGCCTGATCTGCTTGTGTATCCATACCGCTTCCTCGCGGTTGCCGTGGCCCGAGGCGTGCACGTCGGACGCGTGGTACGTGATGATGTGCGCGCCCTGACGTGAGAGATTATCCTTGAGCTTTTGCACGGCGCGTTCGTTGCCCGGAATGACCGATGAGGAGAGCACGATGGTGTCGGTCGGCGTGAGACGGATGTGCTTGTGCGTCTTGTTGCCGATACGGGCGAGCGAAGCGAATTCATCGCCCTGTGCGCCGGTCGCGAGAATGATGAGCTTTTCCGGAGCGTACTGAGCCATATTCTCGACGGCGACGACGGTGTCGTCTTTGTATTTGATGATACCGAGCTCGCGCGCGATCTCGATGTTGGTGCGCATCGAGCGTCCATCGATGACGATCTTCTTGCCGTACTGTTCCGCGAAATGCACGACGCGAATGAGGCGCTCGAGGTGCGACGCGAACATCGCGATGATGAGGCGGCTTTTCGAATCCTTAATGATGGCTTCGAGCGTGCGATACACGTTTGACTCGGGGATAGAGAACCCCGGTTGCCAGACGTTGGTCGAGTCCATGAGGAGAGCGAGCACCTGGCGGTCTTTGAAAATGCCGAATTCGCGCTTCTCTTCGTCGGACGGTTCGCCGGCTTCGTGATTGAGCTTGATGTCACCGGTGAAGACGACGTCGCCCCATGCGGTCTCGATGATGATACCCATGGAGTCCGGAACGGTGTGCGTCACGCCGAAGAAGCGAACGGTGTGGTTCCCAAGCTTGAGTACTTCGTCTTTCTCGACTTCGCGGATCACGACCGGTTGTCCGGTGAATTCCTCCTGACGCTTCTGGATCATCTTGCCGGTGAGGCGGCGGGTATAAATGGTCGGATTGCCGATACGGTCGAGAATATACGGGATGCCGCCAATGTGGTCGAGGTGTCCGTGCGAAATGAGCAGCCCGCGGATCTTATCGCGGCGCTCCTCGAGATAGCCGGTATTGGGCAATATGTAGTCGATACCCGGTGTGTCATCCTCGCTGAACGCGAATCCGCAATCGAGCACGAAGATGTCATTGC
>JBAYUL010000018.1:0-10523 GCA_041675105.1 Minisyncoccota bacterium | reverse complement strand
GGCTGGATGGTGTCATCCGGTCCCGACGGCTATCCGACCTCGCGCATTCAGCAGCGGACCACCTACACGCTCACATGCACCGGCGTTGATGGCACGGCGACCTCTTCCTCCGCAACAGTGAATCTGCTTCCGGTGTTTCAGGAGCAATAAGGCGTTTTGCGCCCCTTAACTTGACGCTCATGAGCGCTCTGGTAGTATTGTCCGACGCACGCTCTGTGCGTATATTTTTGTCAGGATTTTCCACCGTGCAGCCTAGCGAACTGCGTATAAACGAGGGAGGGGACGACAAGAAATACCGGAGCACCGAGGCATAGCCTCACTCGCGTTGGCGATAGTAACTAGGCGAAAGCCTATTTAATAGCTAATACATTTATTTGTATGGCAGGAGAATTTAATCGTACGAAGCCGCACGTGAACGTTGGTACCATCGGTCACGTCGACCACGGCAAGACGACGCTCACCGCTGCGATCCTCACCGTCCTCTCGAAGGCCGGCCAGGGATACTCGGCGACCGTCAAGGGAGTCGATGACATCGACAAAGCGCCGGAAGAGAAGGCGCGCGGTATTACCATCTCGCTCTCGCACTCCGAGTACGAGACACCGGCTCGCCACTATGCGCACGTGGACGCCCCTGGTCACGCCGACTACATCAAGAACATGATCACGGGTGCCGCCCAGATGGACGGTGCCATTCTCGTGATCGCAGCTTCTGACGGCGTCATGCCGCAGACGCGTGAACACGTCCTCCTCGCTCGCCAGGTCGGCGTGCCGAAGATGATCGTGTTCCTCAACAAAGTCGACCAGGTGGACGACAAAGACCTCGTGGACCTCGTCGAAGAGGAGGTTCGCGACTTGCTCGAGAAGCAGGGCTTCGACGGCAAGAACACCCCGATCATCCGCGGCTCAGGCCTCAAGGCCCTTGAGAATCCGGAACCGGGCAACGAGTGGTCGGATAAGGTCATGGAGCTCGTAAAGGCGCTCGATGAATACATCCCGACACCGGAACGCGATATCACCAAGCCGTTCCTCATGCCGATCGAAGACGTGTTCTCGATCGAAGGACGCGGCACCGTGGTCACCGGCCGCATCGAACGCGGTCAGATCAAGGTCGGTCAGGAGATCGAGATCGTCGGTATCGTTGATGCCGCGAAGACGACCGTGACCGGTATCGAAATGTTCAACAAATCGCTCCAGGAAGGTCAGGCAGGCGACAACGCCGGCGTGCTCTTGCGCGGAACGAAGAAAGAAGATGTGCACCGCGGCCAGGTTCTCTGCGCTCCGGGCTCAGTGAAGCCGCACACCGAATTCGAGGCTGAGGTATACATCCTCACCAAGGAGGAGGGTGGTCGCCACACGCCGTTCTTCTCGGGCTACAAGCCGCAGTTCTACGTCCGCACAACGGACGTGACCGGTGAAGTGACCCTCAAGGAAGGCGTCGAAATGGTGATGCCGGGTGACACCGTGACCTTCAAGGTCAAGCTCGTCGCCCCGATCGCCCTCGAAGACCAGACCCGCTTCGCGATCCGCGAAGGAGGTAAGACAGTGGGAGCCGGAGTTGTTACGAAGGTCGTAGCATAAGCCAAGCCAACCCGCAGACTTCTCGTTTGCAGTAGAAAACCCCGCCTTACGGCGGGGTTTTCTGAATCAGGACTGGTTCATACGAAACGAGAACAGAAGGTTGTTGCGATGGGGCGGCGAGCGGGGCTGGTTTGATTGTGTGCATACCCGGTGATAGGGTTGGAGCGGTTCACAACAGGGGAGTACGCCATGACAGGCGCACACAAAGCTCGGGCCGAGCCTGCAATCGGTTCACGCGTGCAAGTGATGAGCGCAGACGGCATTAAAGAGCTCGGATTCGGCACCTACATGGGCAGGGTGTCGTTCGGTGAGGTCATCAGAAATCCTGATCCGTCGGCCACGATGCCGCTTCCGCCGCCCGAGGAACGCACTGGCATAGTCGGCGCGTTCATCGAAGAAATGGCAAAGGTCATGACCGCAGATGACCAGATGACACCGAGGATCGTGCTGGACTCCGGCGAGACCGTCTACGGGTTCCAATGTTGGTGGTCGGTCGTGGAGCAACAGTCTGCAGGTAAACTTCCGCCCATCGGGACCGTCGAGGCGCCGACAGGAAGTTTTTCATAGCGCTCTCGTACTGCAGGGAAAGCGAAAGAAAAGGGACGGTCTCTGGCCGTCCCTTTGATTTTGATATTTGCAGCTTTGGGATATCCTTGCCAAAGCACTTGGGGAGGTCGCAATGTCACTCAACCTCACGCTTCCGAAGTCCGTCGAGCTATATGTTGGGGTCCCGGGTAATCAGGGATTCCTCACGACCTCGTGGATCGAGGCCGCGAAGGGTTCTGTTACAGAAATGCGTCAGATCGGCGTTTTCAAGCTCAAGGGTCACGAAGTGCTCGCGCTCACGGTCAGCTATCAGGAGAATGTGTTCTACATTCTCGCTGCCGACCTTGATGAGGATGCGGAGACGTTGTGCAGGTTGTGGGAACACCGGCGCCGTAACGCTAACCCCCTCGTGGGAGAAGTGGAAGAGATGATCGCTGTTGCCGTGCGTAGATACACCCGCGCGAGACTCGGTCTCGTGGCAGGCTAGCAGGTCATCAAGAACAACGCCGGGGCAGGATTGCCCCGGCGGTTTATCTTTCGCTCAGGAATTCTTCATAATCCTGTCGTATACTTCTGGGACTTATTTACATAGTAGACCAATGCATGAAAAAATTTGTCGTGATATATCGCGTGCCGGTAGAAACGATGGAGGAGTGGAAAAAGAACACATCGCAGGAAGAGATGATGAAGCAGGGCAAGGAATTGGGCGAGAAGATGACGGCATGGACCAAGAAGCATGAGAAGGCGCTTATTGATAAGGGTTTTGCCGCTTGGAAAGAATACGCGCGTTACAAAGGACGGTGCCAAGGCAGAGACCAACGACCTCAATTACATGTGCATCGTTGAAGCCGAATCTGCCGACGCGGTAGTCGATATGTTCAAAGACAATCCGCATTTCGACATCCCGACATCGTTCGTCGACATCATGGAGGTTCCGCACGAGGGACTCTAATTTAGAAATTATTAAAGAATATACATATGAAAAAATATATGGCGGTGTTTCTCGGTACACCGAAAAAGATGCAGGAATGGAAGCCGGACGAGGCGACCATGAAGCAGGGAATGGAGGCGTGGAGTAAGTGGGCGACCGACAATGCGAAAGTCATTGTCGATATGGGTTCTCCCTTGGGCAAAACCAGGCGTGTCGACAAGGATGGTATTTCGGATAGCAGCAACGAGATGGGAGCGTGGACGGTGGTGCAAGCTGAGTCGGCCGAAGAGGCCGCAAAACTCTTTGAGAATCATCCGCACTTTATGATATTCCCAGGAGAGCGCGTCGAGGTGATGGAATGTCTCCCGATGCCGAAGATGCAGTAAATCCTGCAACAAAGCCATTCCAAACGCCTCAACGACCGTTGAGGCGTTTGGAAAACCCCGCCTTCGGCGGGTCTTTCTACCGTTAATTAAAAAAGATGAACCCGGCTGAAAAGCCGGGGTTTTTATTCATCGCGCATTTGAACGACAGGATCAATGCGGCCGTGTCGATACGGCGAAGCAGTTGATGCCGAAATCGACAAGCACCGAACGGCACACGCGCTCGAGCCTTTCCATCTCCGGGTCCCACTGCAATCCGGCAACGCAAAGGGTGCCACACTCGTCGATGAAGATCGAGCCGCAGAAGAATACGATGCGGAATTTTCCGTCGACCAGCCCCTTCCAGGCTTCGAAATAATGCTCCGGGTGTTCGACCACGTAGTTGAGCGCATTCGCGTTCACGAGGTGTTCGCCGGCGATAGCATATTCGAGGAACTGCGCGCCGTTCATCGTCCGGATCAGTGGGTTTGTGGCGCGGGCGGGTTGGAAGAGGTGGATGCTCTGTGGCGACCAGCACACGTCGTTGTCGCTGAGGCTGTACTTGAACCGATATCCTTTCGGCCCTTTCGGCTTCGCGTCCCCTTTGATGAGGACGGGTGTCGTGACCGTACTATCATTCATCATGACCTCCCTCGTCCCAGATAGGGGACCTGCCGCAGCTATATCATAACGGCGCACAATTGTCATTCACATCGCTCCGAATGTCGCGACTAGACTTACCGGATCAAATAAATTAACCTGCCGTTCAGGCAACTAGCCGGGATCAAACTCCTCGAGGGAACACAATGTCACAGCCACCGACCCGCGTCGCATTCGTTGCAGCCGGAACCGCAGCTTCGCCAGGACGGTACGTCTCGCAGGCCGAGACCTACGCGCAGCAGCTCAACGACAAACTCCAATCGGCCTCGGATGGAGACGAAGAGCCGCGCAAAGCGTTCGAAGCGGCGGTGTTCACGACGATCGACGAGGCGCTGGTGTACCTATCGGTGCACTCTCCGGGCACCAAAACGCTGGCGTTCGTGTCGGCGACCCTGATCGACGAAGCCGACAAGATCAAGAAGAAGAATCCGAAGCTGAACGTCGTATTGTTCTCCGGCGCGCAGTCGACAAAGAAGGCGGAAGTGATCAGCAAGAAGTGGATCACGCCCGATACTGTCGCCATGTTCGTATCCTGATCGAGCAGCGACCCGCGATGAAGACCCCGCCACATGGCGGGGTTTAGCTATGTTAACGTTGACTTCACGCGGTATCTAACGAATGATTGCAACGGTGCCTATACACACGGTGCCGAGAGGGGAACTGCATGCACCGCCCTATTCTCGGACCGATGAGAATATCCGCATGACTGGAATTATCCGAGTGAGCGCCATCCTCGAGCAACAGGGGTTGCAACGGGCGAGGCAACGAATGCTCGCCGAACCAACATCCCAATTCTTCACGCTCTTCACCGGGGAGCAGATGATTTCGCTCGAATGCACGGCGCATCGTTTCATGGATGGCTTTTCGCACTTCGTCGCCCCGGATCAGGCGATGATGATGATGGCGATCGCAGGTTTGGTTCCGCGCCCGGGCAATATGCAACGCGTTCACGAGGATGTTGTGTCCAACGATGACGCCTACGTGGTACGAAGGGAGGGCGGGACCAACGAGATCAATCTGATGCTGAAGCGATGAGCGTCAGAGCGAACGAATGAGCGGCCACCGAGTCCGGTGACCGCTTCGTCTTTACCTAGAGAATTCTGTGTGTTCTCCGAGGGCGGAGAGATGCTATTGTTAGAGATATGGCAAAGCCGCTGTCGAAAGACTTCGTGGCGAACAAACACATCGGTCTCTCGATAGAGAAACCGGCGATCCCTGACCTCGTGCGTACGGTCGCCGCGGAGAACGGACTCGTGGAAAAATCAGAGATGCACATCAGCGTGCTCGTTACTAAGAACGCACAAGCACTCTGGCGCGCGCTCGGTGCGCAAAGCGACGCGGCCGCGCCCATGCAAAAAGTAGAAGAGCTCTTTCAAAGGTATGCGTGGGAATACACGCTCACCCAAGAATATTTTCTGCATGAGCGATTCTATACCCAGGAGATCCTGAACGAGAGCGGCGATATCGATCATCCCGAGCACCTGCGTCGCACCATCGTGCAGAAGGTGCTCTTGCCGGACCTCTTGGATTTTTATGCAAGCGTCAATGTGCTCGCGGCGACCTCATTCACGGTCCCGGTACCGCATATCACTCTCTTTTCGCTCGACGGCAGGGGCATCGGCATCAACTCTAGCGAGGAATTCGAGAAGTTCACCAAACGACGTCTCGTTCTGTGACGCTCCCGCGCTCGGGAGTATGCGACCGCTTTTCGGTCGTGCAGTGTCGTATACTGAGGCACATGAGGACGCCATCGTTCACGAATCTCGCAGTATTTGCACTCTTCTTCGGCATCGCACTAATAGAAGCTATCCAAAAAAGTAACTGGCCGGAAGCCATACTCTTTCTCGCACTCGGCGCGCTTTCCCTTCGAGCCGATCTCTTTAAAAAATAGAGGCATCCGGTGGTATTCTGCACATATGCGTTTGATCGTGGTGAACGAGAATGACGAGGTGCTCGGTTACAAAGAGCGCGATGACAGGGATCAGTCCGACATCATTCGCGTGTCGGGACTCTGGCTCGTCAATGACAAACACGAAGCACTCATCGCACAGCGGGCACTGAACAAATTCCACGATCCGGGTAAGTGGGCGATATCAGCCGCGGGTACGGTGGAAGAAGGGGAGACGTATCTGACCAATATCCTGAAGGAAGCGAAAGAAGAGCTCGGTGTGGAACTCCACGCAGAAGACCTTGTGGTTGGGCTTAAGAAATTCGTTCAGACGGACCATCGATATTTTTGCCAACTCTACTTCGCACAATGCGCCTTTGCGCTCGATGATTTCCGCATTCAGAAAGAAGAAGTCGAAGCGGTAAGATGGATATCTGTAGGCGAGCTTGAGCAATGGTTCACAAAGCATCCCGATGAGTTCATCCTTTCGTTCGGCGGGTACGTCGAAGACATAAAACAATTCACCGGCCATTGACGACGTAGCTGCGCGTGCTATTTTCAAGAGACTGCTATGAAAAAGCACCAGATACATATTCTCAAAGTGATGGTGGTACCGTTCCCGCCGGCGTATTCCATGTACGAGCCGTGCGGCGTTTAGTAGTCACTCATTACTCAACGACATTACACCCCGCACGCAGCGGGTTTTTTAGTTCTAAACACATCACACATGAAGATCATCACAGCAAAAGAGATCAGCCAGTATGGTCTCGACAGATTATTCAAAGACGCACTCCGGTTCCTCGAAGAAGATCTTGGCCGCTGGCAGGAGTTCAAAAAGAGTCCACGCCACGCCATACATTATTCGCACGGCGTGTTCGAGCTTATGCCTTGCGCTGACGATACGCACTACACGTACAAATACGTGAACGCACATCCCGGCAACCCCGATATCGGAAAGATGTCGATCGTGGCGCTCGGCATGCTCGCCGACGTGGCGACGGGCTATCCACAGCTTGTCTGCGACATGACGATCCTCACGGCCATTCGCACGGCGGCGATGTCGGCGCTCGCGGCCAAACACTTGGCAAGAAAAAACTCACGGGTGCTCGGCCTCATCGGGACCGGTGCGCAATCGGAATTCCAGGCATATGCGATGCAACAGACGTTCGCCATCGACACCATTCGCTACTTTGACCGTGACACACGGGCAATGGAAAAGTTCGCGCACAACATGACGGGCCGCGGTGTGACGCTCGTCGCGTGCGGCAGCGGCGACGAGGTCGTGCGCGGCGTCGATATCCTCACCACCTGCATCTGTGAGAAGGCGCGCGTGCAGCTCTTCCGGTATGCGTCGGTCAGGGACAACAAGCAATTGTACGTAAATGCCATCGGCGGCGATTGTCCGGGCAAGACGGAGCTTGATCCCGAACTCATGCGCCATAGTCGCATCGTGGTCGAATTCTACGAACAGACCAAGCACGAGGGAGAGATACAGAATCTCGAAGGCGACACCGCGTGCGACGAGATGTGGGAGATCGTGCAGGGTCAAAAACCGGGGCGCACGAAAGAAGACGGCATCATCGTGTTCGACTCGGTCGGTTTCGCACTCGCCGACTTCTCGATGCTGCGCATGATGCACGAGCGCGGCATCGGTACGGAGATGGACATTCTTCCCGATCTCAGTAACCCAAAAGACCTTATCTCGGTCTTTTGAGAGAAGACAAAAACCCGGCCATGTGGCCGGGTTTTTGTTGTGCACAGGAGAGGATGCCGCGCTCTTGAGGGCTGTCATAATGATCGGAGCACCTATTATTCTCGTCTAGACATATATGCGTATACACATACCCCTTTCGGTCAGCGTCCTTCTATTCATACTGTTCGCACTGAGCCCTCTTTTTGCGCGTGCGCAAGCGACGTGCCCCGTCGCAGTTCGGTGTGCCGATGGAGCGCTCGTGCGGAGCGCGGGCTCGAATTGTGCGTTCAGTTGCGGGGACCATGGTACTCCAGTGCTCAATTTGAACGGTACGACGAATACCGTTGTTGAAACACCGTTCGCGGCCGTCAGGCAGGGCGGCACTATCGCGGCTGATGCCAACAATGTTCCGATCACCCGACAGGCGGTAGAATTCGGCGGCGTTGTCACGAATCCTGGCACGCTCGCGCCCCTTCCGTTCACACGGCAACTGGCGGACCAACCTGGTACCGCAGCGAATATCGGCATATTTGCTCCGGCCACCGGCGCGGTGCAGCAAAGACCCGATGTCACAACTGCGGCCCAGGTCGGGATATTCGGCGGTGCCGCTGTGTCTGCAGATGCCGTGCGTGCGGGCGCCAATGCTCTCCCGTTGGTTAATGCTGACTCCCTCGTCGGTACGCGAACACCAGCGGCGAACATCGGGTTCGGAACGACGATCGTCCCCAGTCTTCCGCTTGCTGGCTGGTATACGGACATGTTCAGGCAAGCATTCACTCCGGCGGTCGAGCCGGCCGTTCCCGCGACTCGAGCGCAAGTCATTGGAAATATAGAGGGATCATTCGGTACGATCTGCAATGCCGATGCGCGAAGATGTCCCGATGGTACCGTTGTCGGCCCCTCCGGTGCGAACTGCTCGTTTGATTGCACCGGCCATGAAGTGAAGGCGGTTACCGAGCCTGCTCCCGATGCAACGACATCGGCACCATGCGCGGCTCCCGATGTGAAATGCCCGAACGGCGCGGTGATACGTCCCGGTCTCGACTGCCAATACCATCTTTCGTGCGAGGACATCGGAGTGACCGAAGCAAGAGACGCTTCCAATACCGACAGAATATATGTCGATGTACGTCCCGACGACGCCGTCATCGTAACGGGCGGCCGAGTGCCTGCGACTACCTTCGGAGTATTTACGGCGGAAGCGCCTGTGGCCGTCGCCGCCGACAATACGTTCGGAGCTCGGGTCGGAGCGCTTTTCCAGGGGATGTTCGGCACGGGCGGATGGTTCGGTATATTCGTGCGCTAAAGGGCGGGATTGCGTTTTCCGGTCGGATGGTGCATACTCTGCGGGTTCTATGACAGAAAAAACAGCGTCCTCCAAGGGAGGATCCGCCTCCGGCGGAGAAACAACGAATACAGCATCCGCCAAAGGCGGACCCGCCTCCGGCGGGAAAAAGCCGCGCGCTCGCGCGAAAAAGGCAGAAGGTCCTTCGCGCTTGCGCATTCGCGTGCGTGCCTATGAGCACGGCGTCTTAGACGGCGCAGTGAAGCAGATCATCGATGTCGCTGCTCGTCACAACGCGACCATTGTCGGTCCTGTTCCGCTCCCTATTGATATCAAGAAGTATACGGTGAATCGTGCCGCCTTCATCGACAAGGATTCACGCGAACAATTCGAGATGCGCATCCATAAGCGCATGATCGACATCCTCAACCCTGAAGCGAAGGTCATCGAAGCGCTCACCAACATCGATCTGCCATCGGGCGTGAGCATTGATGTAAAAATGATGTAGCCCATAGGGACAGACTCTCCCCACACCGCCGGCGCGAAGCGCCGGCGGCTCTTTACGTGCTCTATAATAGAGTGAATGCACGCTCACCCCACAAGGGTATTGCTTATTGTCCTCGCCGCGCTGCTCGCCGTCGTTGCGATCGTGTACACGATATGGCGCGTTGCAGCCCCGGTGCCCTCGGTGGAACAGGCGCCATTCACCGTGCAACAGGCGTTTCCCAAGAACGCGCCTCCTCCCATGCCAAAGGACTATGTCACCGCACAGAACGGATTTCAGTATCTCGTCTCATACACCGACAGCGGGTTCATACCGGCGCAATTCAGTATAAAAAATGCTGAGACTGTTCGCTTCACCAATAACTCAGGTACGACACTCAGGCTCTTCATTGCTAACACTCCGCTCGTGTCGCTCGGCCGTGGCGCATACTTTGAATACACATTCACCAAAACGGGAGTTGCCACGTTCTCGGACGGAACCCTCGCTCACCTCGGTACCGTGACGATCAAATAGTCCTACGATTCGATACATTCACCACAAGTACTATGCGCACACTCACACTCAAACTCACGCTCGCACTTCCGCTCCTCGCGCTTCTCTTTCCGGCGCTTGCATTTGCCGGCTCACAGACATACACAACTCCCGGCACGTACACATTCACCGTCCCGCAATACACGGGGTCGCTCACGGTGACGCTTTTGGGTGGAGGAGGAGGCGGAGGCGGCGGGCAAGGTGGTGGCGAACCCGAGAACGGAGGAGTCGGCATCGGCGATCCCGGTTCCAACGGTGGCAACGGCGGCGATGTATCATTCGGCACTCTCACGGCAAAAGGCGGAAAAGGCGGATGCGGAGGCGGCAACATCTACACCTCGTTGTGTTCCGAGAGCGGAGGAGGGGGAGGGGGTTTAGCAACTGATGGCCGCAAGGTTGTCTCTACAGGGGGCGCGGCGGGCGGTGCTGGAGGTGCCGGCGGTTACATATGTCAGCACTGTCTCAGCGCGGGCTGGAGCGCACCCGGTGGCTTACCTGGTGAAGACGGAGGGAAGATCGTGAAGACTTACACCGCCAGCCAGCT